>NZ_JAOTNW010000009.1:0-272125 GCF_036346515.1 Pseudomonas sp. AM4(2022) | reverse complement strand
CGCGAAGGCGGCGTGTCAGTCACCACAGCTGTCACTGCACCACCGCTTTCGCAGGCAAGCCAGCTCCCACAGGGGTTATGTATCACCCAAAGAATCAGCGCCAGGCGCAACTCCCTGTGGGAGCGGGCTTGCTCGCGAAGGCGGCGTGTCAGTCAACACAGCTGTCACTGAACCACCGGTTTGACACTCGCCGTGCGCTGACCGAAGCTGTCCACTTTTAGCTGCCCAAGCTTTCGGACGCCTGCATGTCAAAGTCACGCCGTTACTCCATCATCGGCCTGTGCGCCCTGTTGCTGATCGTACTGATCACCTGGTTTTTCTCCCGCACCCCGGCAGTGGCCGTACCTCCAGCCATCGCCCATGGCTATTCCAAGGCCTTGAAGCAGGCGCATAACGGCGAGCCCGGCGCCGCACGTGTGTTGTACCAACAGTTGGGCCGGCCGGACCTGTCGCCCGAGCGCCGCGCCGCCTTGCATGCTGAGCTGCCCAATTACCCCAGCCCCCAGGCGCTGAAGCTAGCCGATAAAGACCTGGCCAATGAATCGGCGCTGGTGCGCGAGGCCGCGATTCACAGCATCGTTGGGCTGGTGCCCACTGGCCAACGTACCTTGCTGCTCGGCCCGGTGCTGGACGATCCCGAACAGCCGGTGCGCTTTGCCGCCGCCAACGCCTTGCTGGGCCTGTCCCCCGACACCCTGGGCCTGTACTTTGGCCCGCTGCAGCAGGTGCTCGACGAATTCGTTAAAACCCTGAAGGCTCAACCCGAAACCGCCGAAGGCTGGATTCAATTGGCGCGCCTGTACATCCACAGTGCCCTGCTGCCAGAGGCGCAAAACGCCCTGGAGCAGGCAATGCGCTTGCAGCCGGAGAACCTGCAAGCGGTGGTATCGCAAATCGAACTGCTGGACAAGCAAGGCAAGACCGACGAGTCGCGCCAACTGCTGGCCCGGCAACTGGCGGCGCATCCGGAGTCGGCCTACCTGCAACATGCCTTGGGCATGTGGCTGCTGCATCATGGCGAGCGCCCCTACGCCCTGCTCGGCCTGTCCAAGGCGGTGGAGCTTGCGCCGGACAACCCGGATTATCGCTACGACCTGGCCACGACCCTGCACGCCCAGGACGAAGTAGAGGCGGCCCAGCGCCAGTTGGAAGAAATCGTCCAGCGGCATCCCGCCAACCGCAAAGCCCGGGTGTTGCTGGTCAATTACTGGAAAGAGACCGGGCAGTTGCAGAATGTCCAGGTGCTGCTCGCCCAACTGGAGCAACAGAACCCGGATGATCCGGCGTTACAGCAGGGCCTGTAGGAGCGAGCTTGCTCGCGAAGATCGTTAACGATAACGCGAGCTGCCTGGCTCACAGCGGCGCCCTCCGGATCTTCGCGAGCAAGCTCGCTCCTACACGGCTGTAATTCTTACAAAACGTTGAACCGCTACGTGTCACTACGGTCAAGTGAATATGGCGCGTCCCAGTCGGCGCGCCCCTCTACTTGTACGTGACCTGAGGGCACTTCTTGAGTACATCCAAACAGCTGTTGAGTGAAAAGGCGGCCACCGGCATCGAAGGTCTTGATGACATTCTTGCCGGCGGGCTATCGCGTAGCCACGTGTTTTTGCTTGAGGGCGAACCCGGCACCGGTAAAACCACCGTGGCCCTGCACTTCCTGCAGGCCGGCGCGCAAAACGGCGAACGTTGCTTATATATCACCCTGTCCGAAACCGAGCGCGAATTGCGCCAGGGCGCCACATCCCATGGTTGGGATCTGGATGACCATATTCATATCTTTGAACTGACCCCACCGGAAAGCCTGCTCAACGCCGAACACCAGCAAAGCCTGCTGTACTCCTCCGACCTCGAGCTGGGCGAAGCCACCCGCCAGATCTTTGAAGTGGTGGAACGGGTCAAGCCAACCCGTGTGGTGGTCGACAGCCTGTCGGAGATCCGCCTGTTGGCGCAAAGCTCCTTGCGCTATCGCCGGCAGATCCTGGCGATCAAGCATTACTTCGTGCGCTATGACGCCACTGTATTACTGCTGGACGACCTCACCACCGAGTCCCTGGATAAGACCGTTCACAGCGTAGCCCACGGCGTGATTCGCCTGGAGGAACTGACCCCCGACTATGGCGCCGAGCGTCGTCGCATTCGGGTGGTGAAGTACCGTGGCCAGAAATACCGTGGCGGCTTCCACGACTTCACCATCATGGGCGACGGCATTCACGTATTCCCGCGCCTGGTGGCGGCCGAGCATCGCGGCGGTTACAACCGTCAAACCATGAGCAGCGGTATCGAGGAGTTGGATTCTCTGCTCGGCGGGGGGATCGAGACCGGCTCCAGCAGCCTGATTCTTGGCCCGGCCGGTACCGGCAAGTCTTTGATCTCGATGATCTTCGCTGCCGCCGCCGTGGCCCGAGGCGAAAAGGCTGCGCTGTTCATCTTCGATGAAGAACTGGGCCTGCTGTTCGAGCGCATGAAGAACATGGGCATCGACCTTGCCGCCTTACGGGACACCGGCAACCTGCTGATCGAACAGGTCGACGCCGCCGAACTCTCCCCCGGCGAATTTTCCCACCGGGTTCGCCGCTGCGTGGATGAGCGCGGTATCAAGACCGTGGTCATCGACAGTATCAACGGCTACCAGGCGGCCATGCCCGAAGAAAACGCGCTGATCCTGCATATGCATGAACTGCTGCTTTACCTCAACCGCCGTGGTGCGGCCACCTTCATGACGGTGGCCCAGCACGGCCTGGTCGGCGACATGCAGACGCCGGTCGACATCACCTACCTGGCCGACACCGTGATCCTGCTGCGTTATTTCGAGGCCCTGGGTAAAGTTCGCCGGGCGATTTCGATCATCAAGAAAAGAACCGGCTCCCATGAGTCGACCATTCGCGAATATCGCATCGGCAGCCACGGCATGACGGTGGGTGTTCCCCTGGATAACTTCCAGGGTGTGCTGCGCGGCATTCCGACCTATATGGGCGCCGGCTCCCCCCTGCTCAAGGATGAGGGCTAGTGCCGGCCCTTTCTCCCATCTCCGAGCGCGCCATCGTGCTGGCGCCCATGGGCCGCGATGGCTCATTGGCGCTGTTGATGCTTAACGAAGCCGGCTACAGCGGGATTGTCGCCAACAGTCTCGCCGCCCTGTGCGAAGAGCTGACGCAAGGCGCCGGCCTGCTCATCATTGCGGCTGAGGCATTGCGTGGCGTAGACCTGGAGCCGTTACTTGAGCTGTTGCATCAGCAGCCCGCCTGGTCCGACCTGCCGATCGTGCTGATGACTCAACATGGCGGCAAAGAGCAGAACGGCTCGACCCGGCTGAGCGGCTTGCTGGGCAACGTCACGTTTCTGGAGCGGCCATTCCACCCCATCACCCTGATCAGCCTGGTCAGCGCCGCATTGCGCGGTCGGCGGCGCCAGTATGAAGCGCGGGACCGCTTGATTGACTTGAGCGAGAGTGAGCTGCGGCTGCATCGCACTCTGGAAACCCTTGAGCAGCAAGTGGAAGAACGTACCGCCCAACTGCGTCACAACGAAGAGGCCTTGCGCCAGTCGCAGAAAATGGAAGCCGTCGGTCAGTTGACCGGCGGTATCGCCCATGATTTCAACAATATGCTCACCGGGATTATTGGCAGCCTGGAATTGCTGCGCCGGCGTGTGTCCCGGGGCAAACTGGATGACCTGGACAGCCTGATCGACCTGGGCGTGACCTCGGCCAACCGCGCGGCCAGCCTCACCCACCGCCTGTTGGCGTTTTCCCGCCGGCAGTCGCTTGATTCCAAGCCCGTGCAGATCAACCAGTTGGTCACGGCCATGGGGGAATTGTTGCAACGCAGCATCAACGAAAGCATCAGCCTGGACATGCGCCTGAGCGCCGCCTTGTGGACGGCCGAAGCCGACCCGAACCAGCTCGAAAGCGCCCTGCTCAACCTGGTGATCAACGCGCGCGACGCCATGCCTACAGGCGGCACACTGACCGTGGAGACCACTAATCGTCACCTCGACAGTGTCTTTACCGCCGCCTACGGCACCCTGACACCGGGCGACTACGTAGAGCTGAGTGTCAGCGACAACGGTTGCGGTATTGCGCAACACTTGATTGGCCGGGTGTTCGATCCGTTTTTCACCACCAAACCCATCGGCCAGGGTACGGGGCTGGGGCTGTCGATGATCTACGGCTTCGCTCGTCAGTCCCGTGGGCATGTGACCATCCACAGCGAAGTCAACAAAGGCACCACGGTCAGCTTGTTCCTCCCGCGTTTTATCGGTGAGCCCGAAGCCCAGGAGCCGCTCAACCCGACATTGCTGCCGTTTGCCAATGCAGGGGAAACGGTGTTGATCGTCGAAGATGACCCTGCGGTACGGGTGTTGGTCAGCGCCGTGCTCAAAGAGCTGGGTTATGGGTTCGTCGAAGCCGCAGACGCGAACACGGCGGTGCCGATCATTGAGTCCGAACAGCGTATTGATCTGATGATCAGCGATGTCGGGTTACCCGGTATGAATGGCCGGCAGTTGGCGGAAATCGGCAGACAAATTCGCCCTGAACTCAAGGTGTTATTCATTACAGGGTATGCCGAGCACGCGGCGGTGCGCGGTGGTTTTCTGGACCCGGGGATGCAGTTGATCACCAAGCCTTTCACCTTTGACTTACTCACAGCGAAGGTTCGGGAAATGATTCGGGCATAAATACGGCCTGTCTGTACAGTTGCGACGCTGTCCATGGCGTAACAAATTGTCGTTTATTTATAAGTAAGTGATGGAATCGACGCCGGTTTTTTTCCAACGAAAGGTTAACGCGCTTCGTACGAAAAAACATTTCAATCGGCATTGACCAGGAAATTCCATCAATGATGACAACCGCTTTCACTGCTCCTCAATCCCCTCCTGTAGGACTCCCCCCCTCGGAGGACATAGCCGTTGCGCCGCCAGCCCCAATAGCTCTCCCCCCCGCCCTTATAACAAGTACAGCGCCGCTGACAGAAGACACTCCAGCGGCCAACGCGGACAGCGAGTTGGCCGCGCTGTTTGCGCAAACGGTGAAAAAGCACATATCCAGCAATCAAGACCCACGCAAGGCAATCGTTGAAAATATCCCTGCGACGTCAACCTACGGAAAATGGCGAACTCATCTTCACGACATTCTCCAAAGCCCCGAGATGAAGCGTTGGGCAGCCGAGAAAAATATTGTGCTGTCAAAGCGAACCATGATCGATGTAAGTAACGGCACCCTCATCGTCCCGGGAGCGTTCGGCTTTGGAACCGTCGATTTAAGCGACTTTGCTGGCCGCGAGGTGCTCATGAACGCCGCTAAAACGCTAGCCCCCTATGGCGGCTTTATTTCGGTCGCTACAGAGAGCACGGCGAGCGTGTCAGAAGTCGCCAGGTTTCACGGTAAACCTATACCTATCAATGATTCCCTACCCCTGGCTGAGCAAACAGCGAGCATCACGGCGTACGCCGCAGGATTATTGCAGACATCCTTCACGTACGCAGAGGCGCTTAGTCCCTTCAAAGAGGACTTGAACCTTCAAAAATCGCAACTGGGTGAACTGGGCTCGCCTACATCGCTGCAAGAGTGGATGCTTGCGGCGCTTTCGCTCTCACTGGAACACGACCTGCACAGGTTTTCGCCCACCTCGGCGAGAACCACAGCCGCTGGATTCAACTTCGCCGATGCAGAGCTATCGGGCAAGAGCGCGTCCTTTATAAGAAACGCGATGGCTGACCACTTGATCAAGATGAAAAAAGCCACGCCTCGGACCGCGGCACTCGCCGTGGCTGTGCTGTTATCTCGAAAGGCGCCACATCTATTGGTCAAAGATATACCTGAGCAAGTGACGTTCGGCTCCCACACATGGGTGCGTTTCACTACGGCAGTGGCGCGACTTGAAGCCCAGGCGCCCGGTTCAACCAGCAAGATGACGTTTGCTCAGGTCATGAGCCAGGCTGACGAGATACCGCTCACTCAAGAAGAACGGCTCGTTGAGTACCGCGCCCAGAACGAGGCGCTGAAAGACTGGGGCGTCGCTCAGGGCATCATCGGCGCGAAGCACGACGATGCCTATACAGATGCGCAGATGGAGGAAGTACGCAACGCCTATAAAGAGCAAGTGACTGAGTTGAGCGCAGCCTCCACAGCCTTTGCAACCGAGATGCCAGAATTTCACAAGAAAGTCCTGGAAAAGCTGCAGTCGCTTTTGCCGCACTTATCCCTGGCAGATCTTCAAGAAAAATGCATAACACGCGACAGTGCCGGGTATGACTTTCCTGGGCCTTACTCGATATTGGATTTATTCCTTACTAACCGGCTCGGGCCTAGGGATTCACAATGGCGGTCAAGCAATAGCAACATAAGCCTGCCTGCTATTCGTGCCGGATTGAGCACGGAACGCTCGTTATTAGCAGATCTAAAGGCTGAATTTGAACGCGAATTTTCCGCTTACGTTGATAGCTATGAGGCGGCCATCACTGCGCAAACCAAGCACTTGATCGCCTCGTTGCCCATCGCTGACCGCAAGATGATTGAGTACGGGCAACTTACCGTTGCTCAACAATTTACCGTTCATCTCCCCCATACGACAGGGGTATTAACAAGCGTACCCAGGAATGAGTCGAAGATTTTTTTACGCAGCACCCTCGACGGAATAACACAGACTTATGAAATAGACTGGCAAAAAAATACCATCCTAAAACGGGATGATATGAACGATTTTAAAATCGGTCCTGTGCCCAGCAAGAGGGCCCCTATACCCAAAGGAATGAAACCTGGAGATTCCTTTGAACTCCTGGCGCCAGTGAGCCCTCCTGATGGGCATACAGAAAAATTACTCGACCAGACAAACGCCGCGCACCCTCCAAAAAGTTACTTTAGCGAGAGGACACGGTACATCGCGGGTGCCAAGTTGAAACTTGTCGACGCTCAGTCATATAAAAAGATGGCTCAAGGCATGACAACGTTCGAGACCGAAGAGTCTATCAACAAGAAAGTAGGCGAATTCTTCCTTAATCTTGTTCCACTTTACTCTGCCATCAATAATTTTTCGAAAGGTAATATCGGCGCCGGCATCGCTGACCTGGCGCTTGATGCCCTGGGTTTTTTTGTCGCCCTCGGCGCTGCCGCAAAAGGCGCCAAAGCACTGAAGATAGGAGCTTCCGCGTTTCGGCACGTCACGCGTGGGGCAAAAATCCTGTCGAGTGCCGTCGTCAGCTCGCTCAACCCACTGGACGGTGCAGGCGCGTTGCTGAAGACCCTGGGAACGGGCGGAAAACAACTTGCATCACTCGGCGCCAGAAAATTCGTCGAATGGGCCATGTCCGGGGCTGACAAATACGATGTGATAAAAAAGATCTTCAGCAACTTCGACGCCGGCGCGATAGGCACCGCCAAGATTAATGGAGAAATTGCAGAAGTCGCAGCGGTAACATGGAACGGCCGTTGGTATGCCTTGGACCCTGTCACCCTTAAACCTCATGGCCTGCCGCTAAAGGACTTCCTGCCCTCTCCCCGAATAGAAGTGGATGATTTCAAAAAATGGGCGACCGCCACTTCGGCTCCCGATGTGCGCACCATTAGCGATGATATCGTCAATACATGGCGTAAAACTGTTAATGATCACCGTGGAAAGGTGGATTTTGACAATGGTTATCGTATTGGAGACGCGAGCAGTGTTCCGGGCTTGTCCAAAGTTAATAAGCCGGCGGACCTCATGGCCCTCGTCAGTAACGGTAACCTCACTGCTGAGCAAGTGGGTATCATTGTCAGAAAGTACGATGACTATGCCTACGAGTTTGGTCGACGCGGCGCTGCGCGGTTCACGGACAATATAGAGCCGCGCTTCGGCACGGTGTTTCCTATTCCGCAAGCGTCTTATATTGGAATGACATCCCAACTGTCTGAAGGGCAATGCGCTGCCATCTCGCGCATCATGGCGACCGCAATGGAGCAAGGGAAGGACCTCACATTCATTAAAAATCTGTATACCGCTGCGGCGTTCCCCTCGGACCCCGCGTGCAGACGCTTCATCGAAAAGTTGAATAAGCTTCAGCAAGGAACTCAAACCAAAACCGCCTTCTATGCCGGAAAAACCTCGGAGCTACTGTCCGTAAAGGACATGGTAAAAAAGCTGGACGGTCTTACGCCCCCCAAATCCATCATGATTGACGCGCCGGGGCATGCAATGGCCGCCGGTGTTAAAATCGAAGATGGCAAAAAAGTCTTTTGGTTTAACGACCCTAATTATGGTCTGGCAAAATTCGAGAGCTCAGACTTGATGCACGCGGGCCTGGACAAACACTTTCGCGACAAAAAACTTGACGTATCCTATAAAACTCACGGTACTGATCGAAACACCTTAGAGTTCAATGTGTTTGAACACGACGACGAGTGGCGAAAAAAAAATAGCATATTCGATTCCGAGTTCGTCGAGCTGTATGACACCCCCTTGATCCCCTCCGGCCAGCCACGTGCCCTTTCCAGCCGAGAGCTGCAATTGAATTGGGAGAAACTGCACGCAAACCCAGACAATCAAGGGCTGATCTGTTACGAGGCATCCATGCGCGTGGGGGAAGCTGAAAAAAACCTTTCGCCTGAAGTATACGATGCCGTCAAAGCTGCCACAGGCCGCGGCGGTGGCACCAACTACACGGCCCGTTATCTCGAACTCATGGGCATCAAGCCCGACGGCATAAAAAAAACCTTCAACCCCGCCGAGATTACCGAGTCCGGCTTTCTCAATTTCAAGTATGCCAATGAAGGGGGGGACTTTGCCCACACTGTCTATATACAAAAAACCAACAACAATGAGTTGATCCTTTTCAATACCAATAGCCCGGACCTGGACTTGGCAATGCTCAAAAGTGGCCATCCTCTTAAGCAAAGCGGCGGAATGACGGTCTACACAATCAGCGGTGGCGACCACAAAGGTCTTCAAGATTTTATCGATGGACTTGGCGGAAAAGTCGGTTGGGAGTATGCGTACACGCCAGCCAGCCAGCTAAACGCAAATGTTCAGAAGGCAAAACGCTAAGTCTCTGAAGTACGCGGCGCCCTGATTGGGCGCCGCACTCCTCATGCGAGCAGACGCTGGATATGCTCTTGCAGCGTATCCAGATCAAACGGCTTGGCCAAAATCGGCGCATTGCGCGTGATCGGGCTGTGGCAGTCCAGAATCTCCTGCGGGTAACCGCTGATAAAGATCACTTTCAGCTCCGGACGCAATTTGATTGCAGGCTCGGCAATCTGCACGCCGGAGATCCCACCCGGCAGGCGGTAATCGGTGACCATCAGGTCCAGGTGCGGTTTGGTCGCAAGGATTTCGAAGGCCTGCTCCCCGTCGACCGCCTTCAAAACCCGGTAACCCAAGCCTGCCAGGTACTCACCCAGCACAAACATAATGGATTCGTCATCCTCGACGATCAGTACGACATCTTGTGCATCTTCACTCATGGGAAGCCTTTGTCCGGTCAATTGCTGCAGTTACGACCATGGGGTCACGCAGAGGTTGCGTTGAAGTGACGATTGATTTCACTCGGCCGCCTCTAGGGGCAGGCACACGCGAAACAGGGCGCCCTCGCCTATTTGGCTCTCGACCTCAATGGTGCCGCCATGGGCTGCCACGATCTGCTCGGAAATAAACAAGCCCAGGCCCAGGCCGGCTGCGGAATGGTTGGCAGATACCCGCTCGAACTGCTGGAAAATACGCTTCTGGTTCTCCTCGCTGATACCAATGCCGTGGTCGCGCACTTCTACCCGCGCTTCGCCATGCTCGGTATACACCCGCACCTGCACCGGACTCTTGGCCCCGTAGCGCAGTGCGTTGGTCAGCAGGTTGGTGATCACCTGTTCAATACGGAATTCATCCCAACAGCCTTCCACCGGGCTTTCGGCCTGCAACTGCATGGACGACTCGGCGGCTGCCACTTGCGGCGCGAAGTTATCGACCAGGTTGCGTACCAGTTGTGCCAGGTCGATGCGCGCCGGGCGAATCGACAGCTTGCCCGTGCGGATACGCGACACGTCGAGCATGTCTTCGATCAAACGAATCAGGCTCTGGATCTGCCGCTCATCGCGGTCAACCATGGCGTGCATCTTGTCCAGAGTAAACGCCGCGGCGTTGTCCCGGGCCAGGTGCATCTTACGCAGTTGGGTCTCCAGGATCAGCCCGTTGAGGGGCGTACGCACTTCGTGGGCGACAATCGACATGAAGTCGTCACGCATGCGCACCGCCTGTTCCAGCTCGGCCTGGGTGGCCTGCAGGCGCGTGAGCAACAGTTCCTGCTCGCGGCGGCTGCGCTCCAGTTCCTCGACTTGCAGCTTCATCGCCTTGCTTTGGCGATACAGGTCGACGAACACGTTGACCTTGCTCTTGACCGCATGGATATCCAGCGGCTTGTGCAGGAAGTCCACCGCGCCGCTTTCATAGCCCTTGAAGGCGTAGTTGAGTTCGCGGCCAGCGGCGCTGACAAACACGATGGGGATGTTCTTGGTCTTTTCGGTGCCGCGCATCAGTTCGGCCAGTTCGAAACCGTTCATGCCAGGCATCTGCACGTCGAGGATCGCCATGGCGAATTCATGTTCCAGCAACAGGGACAACGCCTCGTCGGCACTCAGTGCCTTGAAGACCTGGCGATCCTCACGCTTGATCAGCGCCTCGAGGGCCAGCAGGTTTTCCGGCAGATCGTCGACGATCAGCAGTTTGGCCTGGACAGTACTTAACATGGGAAAGGTTCCAGGGAAGCCAGCAATGAGCCGATTCGGCTCAAGGAAAGAATATGGTCAGGTGTGTGCAAGGCCAGGGCCGCCAGGGGCATGACGGCAATGCGTGCCTCTTGTGGGTCCTGCACGATGGTAGTGCCACCCGATTGCTTGACGTGGGCCAGCCCGCTTGCGCCGTCCTGGTTGGCGCCGGTCAACAAAATGGCGAGCAGGCGGCGCCCATACACATCGGCCGCCGAGGAAAACAGGTAGTCGATGGCCGGCCGGGAATGGTGCACTCGGTCTTCCTGGCTCAGGGACAGGCTGCGGTCCTGCTCTACCGACAGATGATAACCGGGCCCGGCAAAATACAAGGTGCCCGCCTCCAGCGCTTCTTTGTCCCGAGCTTCCTTGACCGGGATGTTCAGGCGCCGCGCAAAGACATCCGCCAGTTGGCTGCGGCGCTCATCTGGCAGGTGCAGCACGGCAATGATCGGCAGGCCGAAGCTGCTCGGCAGTTGGCCAAAAATACTCAGCAACGCCTCGACGCCGCCGGCGGAAGCGCCGACGACGATGGCTTCGATCCCACGAATCGGGGTGTCTGGCACGTCGGTCATGATTTTCGGTAGATCCGTTCCTGCTTGACCAAGGGCTCGAATTGCTTGCTATAGGCGGAAAAATCCAGGGTTTCTTTGCTGCCCAGCACCAAAAAGCCGCGATGACACAGCGACTCATGAAACAAGCCAAACGCTCGATCTTGCAACTTCTTATTGAAATAAATCAATACGTTACGGCATGAAATTAATTGAGTTTCTGAGAACACGCTATCGGTCGCCAGGCTGTGATCGGCAAAGGTCACGTTCTCGCGCAATGTCTTGTCGAAGATCGCGTAATCGTAAGCCGCTGTGTAGTAGTCGGCAAATGAACGTTGCCCGCCGGCCTGCTGATAATTGGCGGTGTAGGCGCGCACGTTCTCCAGCGAGAAGATGCCTTGCTTGGCTTTTTCCAGCGACGCCGGGTTGATGTCTGTGGCGTAGATGATGGTGCGTTCCAGCAGGCCCTCTTCACGTAACAAGATGGCCATCGAATACACCTCCTCCCCTGTGCTGCAACCGGCGATCCAGATCTTGATCGACGGGTAGGTCTTGAGCAACGGCACGACTTCCTGGCGAATCGCCAGGAAGTGCGACGGGTCGCGAAACATCTCGCTCACCGGGATGGTCAAGAATTGCAGCAACTGCATAAAGGCCGACGGGTCGTGCAATACGCGCTCTTGCAGTGCAGAAATGGTCGCGCAGTCGAACTGACGCAAGGCATGGGCCACACGGCGTTTGACCGACGCACCCGAATAGTCGCGAAAGTCATAGCTGTACTTGAGGTAAATCGCCTCGATCAACAGGCGCAGCTCAATATCGCTGCTCTTATCCAAGAAACACTGCTCCACTTAAATGCGTTCCATCTTCGGTAGCCATACGCGAATCAGTGAGAACAGGCGGTCCAGGTCAATCGGCTTGGCCAGGTAATCGTTTGAGCCTGCTGCCAGGCAACGTTCCTGATCGTCCTTCATGGCCTTGGCCGTCACGGCAATGATTGGCAGTTTTTTCCAGCGTGGGTCCTGGCGGATCAAGGCGGTGGCCTCGTAACCGTCCATCTCCGGCATCATCACGTCCATCAGCACCAAGTCGATATCTTCGACTTCATTGAGTTTATCGATGGCCTCCTGGCCGTTACGCCCGATCACCACCACAGCACCTTTGTGCTCCAGGGCGCTGGTCAGGGCGAAGATATTGCGCACGTCGTCGTCCACCAGCAGGATTTTGCGCCCCTCGAACACCTTGTCGCGGCTGCGGGCGGTCTTGAGCATCTTCTGGCGGTCATGGGACAACTGCGATTCGACTTTGTGCAGAAACAACGTGACTTCGTCCAACAAGCGCTCCGGGGAGCGCGCGCCCTTGATGATGATCGAACGCGAATACTTGCGCAGCTCCGCTTCTTCATCACGGGTCAGGTTGCGTCCGGTGTAGACGATCACCGGTGGGAACGAACAGATATCCTCGGTGGCCATGCGTTTGAGCAGCTCGTTGCCGAGCATATCCGGCAGCTTGAGGTCGATGATCATGCAGTCGTAGATGGTGGTGCGCAACAGGTCGAGGGCCTCCTGGGCGAAGCCTACGGCAGTGATCTCGATGTCATCGTCGCCGATCAGGCGGGCAATGCTGTCGCGCTGCAGGTCATCGTCTTCCACCAGCAGGATGCGTTTGACCTTCTGGGTCAACTTGGCCTCCAGGCGCGCGAACACGTCCTTGAGTTCTTCGCGGGTGGTGGGCTTGACCGCATATCCGATGGCACCCATGTGCATGGCGGCTTCGACGCGGTCTTCCACAGAAATCACGTGCACCGGGATGTGGCGCGTGTTGGCGTGTTCCTTGAGGCGCTGCAGCACAGTCAGCCCGGAATGGTCTGGCAGGCGCATGTCCAGCAGGATCGCGTCCGGAATGTATTGCTCGGCGAGGCTGTAGCCCTCGTCGGCACCGTGGGCGACCAGGCAGTGGTAACCCAGCTCGTGGGCGAGGTCGAACAGGATTCGCGCAAAATTCGGCTCGTCTTCCACTACCAGGATGCAACGGGTGCTGAACGGCGCTTTTTCGCGGTCATCGGCAAAGCGTGGGATCAGCTTGGCGTCGGCTATCGGCAGCGGCGAAACCTTGACCGGCGCAGGCGTTGGTGCGACCACCACTTGACGCGGTGGCTCGATCGTCGCCGCGTCCTCGTCGCGCTCGACATACTGTTCAGGCAATACGAGCGTGAAAATGCTGCCCTTGCCCGGTTCGCTGGTCACACTGATATAGCCACCCAGCAAGGTGGCCAGGTCACGGGAAATCGACAAGCCCAAACCAGTACCGCCATAACGACGATTGGTGGTGCCGTCGGCCTGACGGAAGGCTTCGAAGATGCTTTCCTGTTGATCCGGGGCGATACCAATGCCGGAGTCGCGCACAGTAAAGGCAATGCCCTCCCCCGGCGCACGGGACACCGACAGGCTGACCTCACCCTGCTCGGTGAACTTGATGGCGTTGGACAACAGGTTCTTGAGGATCTGCTCCAGGCGCTGGCGATCCGTAAACAGCAGGGTTGGCGAGCCTTGCTGCACGTCCACGTGGAAGCCCAGCTTGCGGTCCATTGCCAGCGGCTCGAACATGCCGCGCAGGCCGTCCACCAGGCGCTCGACGCTGGCATTTTCCGGGCGCACTTCCAGCTTGCCGGCCTCGACCTTGGAAATATCCAGGATGTCGTTGATCAGGTTGAGCAAGTCGTTGCCGGCCGAATAGATCGACTCGGCAAACTTGACCTGTTCGGCACTGAGGTTTTCCTGAGGGTTATCAGCCAGCAGCTTGGCCAGGATCAGCGAACTGTTGAGCGGCGTGCGCAGCTCATGGGACATGTTGGCAAGGAATTCGGATTTGTACTTGCTGGAGCGCTGCAACTCATCGGCGCGGTCTTCCAGCTCAAGCTGGGCCTGGTTCAGCTCGATGTTCTTGCGGTCCATGGCGTCGCGCTGTTCGGCCAGGGTCTGGGTCTGTTCGGCCAGTTGCTCGTTGGTCTGCTCCAGCTCAGCCTGTTGGGTTTCCAGGTGGGCCTGGGACTCCTTGAGGATGCGCGACTGTTCTTCCAGCTCTTCGTTGGCGGTCTTGAGTTCTTCCTGCTGCACTTGCAGCTCTTCGTTGAGCTGCTGGGTTTCGGCCAGCACTTCCTGCAAGCGCTGGCGATAGCGGGCTGCTTCTATGGAGGTGCCGATATTGCCGGCAATCAGCTCCAGCAATTCGATATCGCGCTCATCCAGTGGGCGCAGGAAACCCAGCTCAACTACGCCGTTGACGCGGTCATCATCGCTGGTCGGCATCACCAGGATGCTGCGAGTGGCCCCTTCGCCAAGACCGGAACTGACCTTGAAGTAGTCCACCGGCACATCATCCAGGCGAATCAGGCGATCAAGCTGAGCGGCCTGCCCGACGATGCCTTCGTCGCTGTAGATCGACTGTTCCTGCTGTTCCTGCTCGCGAGAGAAACCATACGTGGCCACGCGCTTGAGGCCGCCGTGCTCTTCGCGCACATACAGTGCAGCGACGGCCGAGCCCATGTACTGGGCGAAGAACTGCAGGATATTGCGCCCCAGCATGTTCAGGGTCAGTTGGCCGAGCACTTGCTCGGCCAGCTCGGTCTGGCCATTGCGCAGCCAGGCGGTTTGCTCCAGGCGCCGCGCAATCTTCTGTTGCGACGCGAGGTTTGCACTGTAACTCTTTGAAAGTGAAATTAAATTCTTCCTGCCAATGTAGGCCAGAAAACCACTCAACCCCAGTACAAACACCAGGTACAGCGTGACACTGATCACCGTCGTGCGGGTGACCTCTGCGTTACGGGTGATACGGAACTGCTGTTCCATCGCCACCGCGTCTTCGTATTCCTTGCGAATCTCATCGGTGAGCCGCTTGCCCCGGCCCGCCTTGACCGCACCACGGTAATCACCGCTGTTGCGCTGCAGCTCAATCATCGACTGCGCGTAGTTGTTCCATTCGGTCTGCAAGGTTTCCAAGCGCTTGAGCCGGTCAACCTGCTGCGGATTGTCGGCTACCAGGTCCTGCAGATTGCGCAGGTCGGCAATGATCCGCGGCTTGGCCACTTCATAAGGGTCAAGGAAATGCTCGTCGCCGGTGATCAGGAAGCCGCGCATACCTGTTTCCAGGTCAACCGTCAGTTTGGACGTCTCATTGAGGTTGTTAATGACGCGGTCGGTGTGCTCCACCCACTGGATCACCGAGAGCAAATAGGTAATCAGGCAGACGAAAAACACCGCGCTGAGCACGCCCACGCCCAAGGGCAGGGCCACGTTTCGGCTCAGCAGGGTACGAAAGCTTTTTTCATCGACGGACGACGCGGGTGTCATGGGCATTGCCTTGGCCAAATGCGGGAAAACCGCAAGTTTGCCCGAATAACATGGCTCAACGCTATGTTTGTGCGTTGATTGGCAGCGATGCGCTCAAGCGAATGGCGACGGTACCTTTGTAAGTCAACACGCAAGCTGACGGGACTTTTTGCGTCGCTAAGGTCACAATGCCAGCCATTGCTTTGGAACTTGCTGGCATTGTTATCACTCACAATCTAGTTGCCTTTAAGCCCAGCGCTCTCACTGTTCAGGAAAGTTCACTATGTCCCACGCCTCCACCATCCTTGTAGTCGAAGACGACGCCATTGTGCGCATGCTGATCGTCGATGTCCTCGAAGAGTTGGAGTTCACGGTGCTCGAAGCCGCGGATGCTGGGGAAGCACTGGCGAAGGTGCAAGATACCAACCAGGTCATCGACCTGATGATGACCGACGTTGGCCTGCCCGATATGGACGGCAAACAACTGGCAATCAAAGCCCGCGAACTGCGCGCCACCCTGCCGATTCTGTTTGCCAGCGGCTATGCCGAAAATATCGATGTGCCCGCCGGCATGCAGGTGATTGGCAAGCCGTTCTCGATCGATCAATTGCGTGACAAAGTCAAATCCATGCTCTAACGCCCCTTCCCTACCGTCCTTTGCAGAGATTAACGTGACGTCCGGCCAATAAAACAGGAAACTCAGCGCCTTCACGCCACGCTCTCAGATAGCACTCAGGAAGGACGCAACAACATGATTGGAAAACCGACGCGCCTGCTGTTGGCGAGCCTCTCGATACTCATGAGCTCCGGCGCCTGGGCTGACTTCACCGCAAGCCCCAGCGAAGCCCGGGCCATCGCCAAGGAAGCCTACCTGTACGGCTTCCCGGTGGTGCAGATGTACAAGACGCTCTACACCCAGGCCGTTGACAAAGGCGGCGCCCACTTCAAGGCGCCGTTCAATCGTATCGACAACAGCGCCCAGGTGCTGACCCCCAAGGACAACGCAGTTACCACCCCGAACGTCGACACGCCTTACTCATTCGTGTGGATGGACCTGCGCAAAGAACCTCTGGTGTTGACCCTGCCCAAGATTGAAGACAACCGCTATTACTCGGTGCAGTTGATCGACCTCTATACGCAGAATTTCGCCTACCTGGGCACCCGCAGCACCGGCAATAACGGTGGCCACTACATGATCGCCGGGCCTGACTGGAAAGGTCAGCAGCCGGTGGACATCGACCGTGTGGTCTACAGCGAAAGCAACATCGCCTACGCGCTTTATCGCACGCAGCTGTTTGATGACAAGGACCTGGGCAAGGTCAAGCAGATCCAGAGCGGCTACAAAGTGCAGCCGCTGAGCAGCTATGTGAAGCAACCTGCCCCGACCAAGGTACCGAAGGTCCAGTGGCCCAAGCCGATGGCAACCATGACCGAAGGCCCGCAACTGTTTCGTTACCTGAATTTCATGCTGGCCTTCGCCGCGCCCCAGGACAGCGAAAAAGACCTGCTGGCGCGCTTTGCCAGAATCGGTATTGCCCCAGGCGCACCGTTCAAGGTCAACCAGTTGACCGCCGAGCAGCGCAAGGCCCTGGAAGACGGCATCGCCGATGGTCGTGCTGAATTCGCGGCGTTCAAGAAGGCCAAGGTGGATACCCACCAAGTAACCGGCGCAGACCTGTACGGCAGCCGCGACCACCTGCAAAACAACTACCTGTACCGCTACGCCGGTGCCGAGTTGGGGATGTTCGGCAACTCCAGTGATGAAGCCGTGCACTTGAGCTACGTCATCGACAGCGAGGGCAAGCCGGCCAATGGAGCGCGCCACAGCTACACCGTGCATTTTGCCAAGGACCAACTGCCGCCGGCCGATGGGTTCTGGTCGCTGACAATGTACGACGCCAAGACCAAATTACTGGTGCCCAACCACAAGAAGCGCTACCTGATCAACTCGCAGATGTTGCCCAGCCTCAAGCTCGACGCGGAGGGTGGCTTGACCCTGGCATTGCAACACCACGAGCCGCCCAAGGCTGAGCAGAGCAACTGGTTGCCTGCCCCGCCCGGCCCGTTCTACGCGGTCTTGCGCATTTACCTGCCCAAGCCTGAAGTCGCTAGCGGCCAGTGGAAGCTACCCGCGTTGACGCCGCTTAAATAATCTTTGCGAATAAAAAAGCGCGGCGGGTGATGACCCGCCGCGCTTTTTTTTGACTCAGTGTTTTTTCAGTTTCACGTAGGACTGGTGCAGGTCCGACGCCCAACCGTCTATGACGTTTTTCACATCGTCGGCTTTCATTACTTGGGAGTCATTAGCCAGCGGCTTGCCGGTGCCTTTTCGCACCACTTGGGCCAGCACTTTATGAGTGGCGCCGTCGAGAAACTGCGCCTCCGTACCCAGGGTGGTTTCCTGGTCGCGAATGCCGGTGCCCGTACTCACTGCCGCGGCCACCAGGGCGACGGGAATAAACTCATAAGGCTTGAGGCTCTCGGTCTTGCTGCTCACGGCGGTAATCGCCGCCCTTACCACGATCACCCCTGGGCCTGGGGCGTGGGCCACGGGCAGCGACTGAGCCAGCTCGCGCTTGAGCGCCTGGTTGTAATAGTCATTGATGCCCCGCAACGTGCTCTCGGGAATCCGGGAAGTGGCCTGGGGCTTGGGGTAAAACTGGGTGGGCTCGATGTACACCGCCGTGTAACGGCTCAGGTCCAGCTGTGGATCAACCCAGCGCATCACCTCGGCCCCCGAGGGTGACTTGGCCTCCTTGAGCTGGCTGTAGTTGGAAAGAAACCCTGAATACTCATTCGGTTGCACCACCTTGCTCGCGCAACCGGCCAAACCGAACGAGGCAACGCACAGTGTGCCGATCATTAGCCTTAGCTTCATTAGTGAACTCCTTGGCGACCATCATCGTAAGAACGAGTGGTAGGTATAGCCAATATCGGGGCATTGCACCTCATTTAACGATTCAACGGTGGGAGCGTCACCTCGGTCCTGGGCGTGTCGAACGAAGGATGCTCTGATAGAAGGCGCTGCCACTGCATTCGAAACCAGGGCGTGAATGGCGCTTGGGGCTCTGCAAGCTGGGCCGTTATTTCGGCGCGGGTCTGCCACTTGATGTCGCTGACCTCCTCTGGGACGGGCAAGACCTCAGCATCAGATTGAGCAACCAGCACATGACAGAGCTCATGCTCGGCACCGATCGAGCCAAACAAAGCATGGTACTCAAAGTGATAGAGCACACGGCACGAAGCCCAAATGCCTAGCTCTTCGCGCAGACGACGAGAGGCGGCATCCAGAATAGTCTCGCCAGGTGCAGGATGACTGCAGCAAGCATTCGACCAGAAACCTGGCCAAAGCATTTTATCCGCTGCCCGACGCTGAAGCAGATGACGCCCGCGGCTGTCAATCAAGTGCACTGAGAAAGCGCGATGAAGCTGCCCGGCTCCCAGGTGAGCATCGCGTTTATCACACACGCCAATCTGTACATCCTGTGCGTCGACTAACACTACCTCGTGGATCATGCTGGATCTCCTTCTGTGCAATGAGGCGCGCGCCACACAGTATCAAGCTAAAGAATTTGTCCCCAGGCGCTGACGAAGGTCAACGCGGCGTCGGTGAATGCTGGATCGGCACGCAGCATGGCCATGGCATCCAGATCGGCCTGAGTGAGTAACCCAAGTTCCAGCAATGCAGGCCCTGCCTGAGCGGTGGTTGCTGCCCAGAAGGCATCCGCCGGGCTGTTGTCGCCGATTCGGCCTTCGAGGGTGCGATGTCCCACGTTGGCAAGCCCCCGGTCACGTAGCCGATCAGGCAGCCCATCGGCCCAGAACATGTCAGACCCGATGGACTGCTCCAACAGTGTGATTCCGGCCTGGGCGACTTTGCGCAACAACGGGTTCGTCGTTCTGAGGCTCGGTTGCAGGCTCACATCTTCGATCACCAACCAGCCACCGGGTCGTAACCAAGTGGCGGCTCGCGTCACTATCTCCTCGCGGTCAGTGAGGTGACACAGCAGCGCCCGGGCGTGCACCACGTCGAACGATGCGGCAGGAAAATCATCGGTCGTGACATTGTGGGTCATGACCTTGATGCCGGGGATATCGACTAGGAAGCGGGTATCGATATCCGTGGCGGTAACCGTTGCGTCGGGATATCGCTGGCTCAACCAGCCGGCGAGCGATCCGGCACCGGCGCCCAGATCAAGAATGGCGGGGGCGTCCGGCAGATCCAATCGGTCAAAAACCCTATGGCTTAACGGGTCAAAGGCGCGCTCCAAGGTTTGCAATCTCGCCAATTGGCCCGCGTGTTGGTCGGCGAGATAGCTACGGGTGTAGCCGGGTTGCTCGGTGGAAACAGGTGTGGTCAAAGCACGACCTCCAATTGATCAGGGCAGCGATTGAGAAACCCGCGCTCTTGGGGTTTGAACCCCGGAGCCCAGCGTAGGTTGGGAAAGGTCTGCAGCAGCATGCGCGCGCCGATCGTGATCTCCATGCGGGCGAGCATGGAGCCCAGGCAGAAGTGGCGCCCCGCTCCGAAGGCGAAATGGCTGGTCGCCTGTTCGGTGCGCAACATATTGAAGGTGTCCGGGTCGGTGAATTGGGCCGGATCGCGGTTGGCCGAACCGATCAAGCAGGCCAGGGTTGCGCCACAAGGAATCGTTCCCGACGGCAGTTGCAGCGGTTCAGTCGCCTCCCGCAGCACGAGTTGCAAAGGCGGGTTGCGTCGCAGGGTTTCGGTGAGGGCATTGTCCATCAGTGCTGGATCAGCGATCACCGCCTCTTTCACGCCGGGTTCGCTCAACAGGTTGACAATCAGATTCGCCAGCGCGCCATGGCTGGTCTCGCTGCCCGCCGTCATCAGAATCGCGCAATAGGACCGCACAAAGGACTCGGACAACGGCTGGCCGTCAATGCGTGCCGCCAGGAGCTGTGAAATCAAGTCGTCTTTGGGCTCTACACGCCGAGCGTCGATATAGGGCTGGATAAAGTCGTAAAAACTGTCTCGGTTGGATAACCCACCGGTCAACAGCGCTGGGTCCTGACGATAGTTGCCCATGTACGCGAAGCCGATGGCGCACCAACGCTTGAGCTGCTCCACCTGCTCTCGGGTGTGTGCCGGGAGGCCCAACGCGTGCGCCATCACTCGTACCGGCAACGCGGCGGTGAAATCGGCAATCAGGTCCACCTGAGAACGGCCCTGCATACGCGCCAGCAAGTCTGTGGTGACTGCGGTGATAGACGCTTCAAGTGCTACCAGCGCCTTGCTGCGGAACGAAGGGGTGAGCAATGCACGGTGCTGGGCGTGTTCGCAGCCGTCCATGGTCACAATGGTGTGCCCCAGCAGCGGCCCAATCTGCCAGGTATAGTTACGATTGCTTGCCCCCGGGTGGGTCAATGCGGCTTTGACATCCACATGCCGACTGACCAGCCATACATCGGTGGGCTCGTCGTACGCGATCGGCAGTGTGGTGCGTAAACGCTCATACAAGGGGTACGGGTCGATTTCGAACTGGCGGGACTTGAGCGTCGGCGCAGTCATCGCCAGATCCACTTGCCGGCTGTGCTGTAACGTGGAGCCAGCGGCCTGTAGGTGATAGCGCGAAACGCTGCGATGCCAGTCCCCCGCCGCCCGGACAACCTGACGCAACCGGTCCGGATCGGTCGCAGCGCACGGCGGGTAATGGGCATGCTCGGCAGCGGCTGCCGTGAATTGCGCAACTGCCGTGTTGACCATCTGATGGGCTGCTTCTATCGCGCCAGGCCAGTCCAGGCCAGCGGTGTGCGCGAGTATCGACACCAGACTGAAGCGCTCGCCACACACCACATCTTTGGCAACCGAATGGATATCGTTCGTCCACGCAATGATATCGGCAGCGTGCGTACGCAACCTGTTCCACGTTTCCACCTGCGCAGGATGCTCGTACGGGTCCAGGGCTTCGGCACCATCGATAAGATCAAAAAAGAACAGGGCGCCGAAGGAATCCCGGCGCAACGGCAAATACTCAGCCAGGGCGAGTGCCGTCTCGGTTTCTCGCATGCGTACCTGCGTCGCCTGCGCGCGCAGATGCTGGAGCAAGTGCCCCACCAGCCTCTGCCGCCAAGGCCCGCTGCCCCAACGCTGAATCTCGGGCCACAAGTCATCGACCAGAACAGCCAGCATCGGGTCCTCGAACCCGCTGCGTTCACCTGACGAGGCAGCAACGCCGCTGTCGGTCAACGCCTGCACGGCGGCGATGAAGTGCTCCAACGCGCCGTTTTCCGCCCAGGGTCCGTCATCAATACGGTCATCCAGCGTAAGCGCCCAGAGGTACCAGCACACCAGGGTCTGCGCTCGGTGCGTGGGCGCCCGCGCGCACAATGCCATTCCCAGGTCGAGCAGTGTCGTGGTGGTCAACCGATGCGCGCCACGCCTGCCGATCAAACCATATCGCTGCGCCCAAGCAAGCGCATGCGCACGCAGCCGTTCAGTGTCGGCACGCGGCGGTGCAACGGCGAAAGGTAGCTGGATATCGGGAATAGTGAGCGGCTCCGGCGAAGAATGACTGTTGTGGCGGGTGCCGGTATCGCCTTCACAGTGTTGCGGTGCCATGAGAAGCTCCTCTGGAATCAAACTTTCAGTGGGGCTGACCTTATTTGAAATCAAAAACTCAGGATGTGAGGGGTATCCGAAGGTCACCCGGCAATGGCGGTCTTTCGACGTAGGAGAAAACGGAGCGTGCTGAGCACCGAACAATGATCGATCACCCACGTTGCTTAAACTGCTCCGGTGAATGGGGCGGCAACTGCGTATGACTCATCCGCCTGGAGTGGGTAAGGTGAAGGCACATCCCTTTTCAGGAGCACCCTATGCGCACCATCGGCCTTATCGGCGGCATGAGCTGGGAGTCCAGCGCCGAGTATTACCGCCTTATCAACCAGTCTGTGCGCGACCAGCTCGGCCCGCTGCGGTCGGCGCAAGTGTTGATGTACAGCGTGGATTTCGGCCCGGTGGAACAGGCTCAGCATGCTGGGCGTTGGGACGATGCCGCGCTGATCCTGGAAGATGCCGCACGGCGCTTGCAGGCCGGGGGCGCTGATTGTGTGGTGCTGTGTACCAACACCATGCACTTAGTGGCGCCGCGCATTGAGGCGGCGGTGTCGATCCCCTTCCTGCATATTGCCGACGCCACGGCGGCTGCGGCCCTGGCGGCCGGGACCTTGACGGTGGGCTTGCTGGGTACAGCGTTCACCATGGAGCAGGATTTCCTCAAATCGCGCCTCGCCGCCCAGGGGCTCACCGTGCTGGTGCCAGACGCGGATGAACGCAAGGCGGTGCACCGAATCATCTATGAGGAGTTGTGCATAGGCGTCATCAGTGATGCCTCGCGCCAGGTATACCAGCGGGCGATCCAGGCACTCGCTGCACAAGGCGCCGAGGCAATCATCCTCGGCTGCACGGAAATCTGCCTGCTGATCCAGCCCGAACACAGCGCCCTGCCGCTGCTGGACACCACCGCGCTGCATGCGCAGGCCGCAGTGGGGTTTGCCTTACAAGGCATCTGTACCGGGCGCTGATTCTGTGAGCAATGCATGACCCGTGTGGGAGCTGGCTTGCCTGCGAAAGCGGTGGTTCAGTCAAAGACTCAGTAACTGACACACCGCCTTCATCGACGTTATGTAGTCCCTATACTTACAGGATCAAGCCGAGGTGCGCAGGCGCGCCATGCTCAGGGTGTCGACAAACACACCATCACGCAGGGCGTAATCGCGCAACCGCCCTTCCACTTCGAAGCCGAACTTGCGGTACAGGTTGTGCGCAGGCTCGTTGTCCGCGTAAACCGTCAGCTCCACACGGTGCAGGTTCATCCAGTTGTCAGCCACCTCCAGCGCAGCCGCCAACAGCCGCGAACCTACCCCTTTGCCCTGCGAGGCGGGCGCCACGCCCATACCCAACGAGCCAACGTGGCTTTGGCGTACGCGCAGGTATTGCTCAAGCCCCAGTTGGCCAATCACCTCACCGCCCTGCAACGCCACCAGTTGCAGGCGCCGCTCGTTATCCATCACCAGGCGCTTGCGCCACATCTCAACCGACTGAAAAGGCATTTGTAGCACCTGACGGCAAACAGCCGGTTCGTTGTAGAGCGCGGCGACGCCCTCCAGGTGGGCCTCGGTAAAACGCTGGATCACGATAGCCGGTTCAGGTGGGTGCATTGCATTTCATCCTATGAAAGACACGGGGTCGGCCAGTGTAGAGGCTAAGTCGCCCGCCTGACGAGCCCGGAGTTTTCCCACCGGCCAACCAGCACCATCCTGCATCTGAACGATGGCGATCACTGCGCGCAGCACCGATACTCAGCCCAGGCCCTGCCCCGTCGCCCCGACGTTTTGGCCTTCACCCTGTGACGAGAACAACAAAAAAAGTCCCACAGAGGAACCCCCATGAACCGCCTTGATCCCGTGAGCCTGCTACAGGCCTTCAGCACATTGACCCTGGACCTGCAACGCCTGGCCCAACACCAGGATATCGAACACTTTCAGCACCATGCCCTGGCGCGCCTCAGCCAATTGCTGGCCTTCGACAGCGCCTGGTGGGGGCGCTCGGCGGTCATCAACGGTTTGCCGCAAGAGCACAACAGCTACCTCTACCAGTTGCCCCCCGACTACCTGGCGGACTGGCAGTCAATCCGCCATCTGGACGTGACCGTTGCGCGGGTGCATGCCTCGCCCGGCGAAGCGGTGATCATCGATATGCGCGACCTCGCCAGCGGCAGCGCCTTGAACTGGTTAGCGCAACGCCACGGCCTGGGTGAATTGCTGTGTGTAATCCATATCGACCCGCAAACCCACCTCAGCCACCACCTGACGCTCTACCGCCAGCCCACTGCGCCCAAGTTCAACGCGCAGGAGCGCCAGTTGCTCAATAACCTGATGCTGCACCTGGTGGCGGCGGTCTCGGCAAACCAGATACGCACCTTGGTAGCCATGCGCGAAACCCTGACCAGCCCGCGCAATCTGGCCCTGGCGGTGTGCGACCCACGGGGGGTGTTGCAATGCGCCGAGCGCGGTTTTGTCGACTTGCTGCTCAGCGAATGGCCGCAATGGTGCGGCCCCACCCTGCCGGTGCCCCTGGATGAGCGCGGGCATGACGGCAAGCACGTCCATATCCAGGCGTCCCCAGTGGGTGACCAATTACTGCTGGCCGCGCGCCTCAACCGCGCCCTGCCCCAGCTCAGCCCGCGGGAAAACGACGTGGCCCAAGGCTTTGGCGAGGGCAAGACCTACAAGGAAGTGGCCCGCGACCTTGGCCTCTCGCCCAATACCGTACGTCATCATATTCGCGCCATTTACACCAAGCTCGGCGTCAAGGACAAGGCGCGCATAGCGCACCTGGTGCACGCCCCGCCCGACTGACCCTGCCCGCTTTTCCCACGGTTTTGCCACGGTCGTTTTTTTCGGTCACGGGCTGCTGTTGCCCATTTTCCGGCCTCCTCTGACACGAGACGCTTCGTCATGACTTCAACATGCCTACGTAACCTGACAGCGCTGTGCGCCACCCTGCTCAGCCTCGACAGCCAGGCTGCCGACCTCAACGCCCGCGACTTTTTCGCCGCTCCACCAGGCACCCGCCTGGGTGTGCTGTACCTGCCCGCCACCCGTGCCGGCGATTTCCATGGCCCCGCCGACAGCACCGGCAAGGCCGACCTCAGGGTCAACGCCGTGGCCTACCGCCAGGTGTATTTCACCGACGCCTGCGGCACCCTGTGCACGCCACAATTCATCCTGCCCTTTGCCGACATCAGCGCACGCCTGCCCGGCGCCAACCAGCGCAGCCGTGAGCGCGGTCTGGGCGACCCACAGGTGGGCGGCACGCTGTTTTTCGTCAACGACCCAGTCTCGCGCACCTACAGCGGCCTGTTGAGCCTGATCACTGTGCCGGTGGGTGAGTACCACAGCCAAAACCCGGACGTCTCCCCCGGTGCCAATCGCTGGGGCGCCACCTTTGTCTACAACTACACCCATGGCATCGGCGAAAACTGGGTACTGGAAGCCAATCTGGAAGCCCAGCTCTATGGCCGCAATGACGATTACTTTGGCAGCGAACTCAAGCAAGCCCCGCTGTATCGCCTGCAGGCTTTTGCCTCGTATGACTTCAGCGCCGCCACTTACGGCGCGCTGCGCCTGATCCAGGCAGACGGTGGCGCCCTGCGCCTCAACAACCGTCGCCTCGACGATACCCACAAGCGCTACACCCAAGTCGGCTTCGAACTCGGGCACTGGCTCGACCGGCAGAACCAACTGATGGTCAGCCTTTCGCAACACGTTGCGGCTTCCAATGGTTATGCCGGCACCGAAGCGCTGTTGCGCCTCGTGCATGTGTTCTGACCCCTTTCCCTGGAGCTTGAAAATGCCCATTTCCAACCCTGCGATAACGGCACGGCTGGCGGCGATCGTGCTGTTTGCAGCCATCACTCCGACCCTCCTGATGACCGCTCCCGCCGTGGCCGCGCAGTTGGCCAGCCAGTGGCAACTGAGCCCGGCGCGAATTGGCGACTTGTTTTCCGTGGAACTGGGCGCCATGAGCCTGGCGACCCTGCCCGCCTGGTGGTGGCTCAAGCGGGTTGACTGGCGCACCGCCGCCCGGGTCGCCGCGCTGTTGTTCATTGCGGCCAACCTGCTGTCGATGCTCGCCGACACCTACGCCGTGCTGCTGGTGTTGCGCGGTGCCAGCGCCCTGGCCGGCGGCTCGTTGATGATCCTTTGCCTGGCCAGTGCCGCCACCACCGCCAATCCCAGCCGAGTCTATGGTTTGTGGGTGATGGGGCAGTTGATCGTCGGTGCCGTCGGCCTGGTGGTGCTGCCTGGTTTGTTCGAGCGGTTTGGCTTGAATGCCTGCTACCTGATCCTGGCAGGGTTGATGGCTCTGCTGCTGCCATTGGCGCGGGCTTTTCCCGCCGGTAGCGCTGCCTTGCCCGCCAGCCGCGTCCCGCTCTTGCCCGGTTCACGCTGGAAAGCCGCCCTGGGGGTTGGCGCGGTCCTGGCCTTTTATATCAGCTTGGGAGGCGTCTGGACCTTTATCGGGGCCTTGGGCGCCAGTGCCGGGATTTCGGCGCAGCACAGCGGCGAAATCCTCGCCATCGCCACCGTGATGGGCATTGCCGGGGCCGCGAGCGCTTCACTGATCGGGACCCGCTTGCCGCGTGGAGTGCTGTTGTTGCTGGGCTACCTGTTGATGGCGGCAGCGGTGCTCCTGTTGTTCGGCCAGCCCGCATTGCTGCGATTTGCCTTGGCGGCGCTGCTGTTCAAATTCACCTGGACCTTCATTCTGCCGCTGATCCTGGCCTGCCTGGCCGACCTTGATCACAGCGGCAAGCTGATGAACGCCTCCAACCTGGTCATCGGCGGCGGCCTGGCCATCGGCCCAGCGCTCGCCGGCCGCCTGATCGAAGCCAGCGGCGGGTTCAGCCTGTTGCTGCTTGGTGCAGCCGCTATGACCTTGCTGTCCCTGGTGATGATCGTCGCCAGCCGTCCCCATTCCCCCACTGAACTGGAACCGGTATGAACCCAACCACCGCATTTTTTTTCGACGAAATGAGCCTGTGGCACAGCGCTGGCGCCCATGCGCTGACCCTGCCCGTGGGCGGCTGGGTGCAGCCGCCGGCCGGCAGCGGGCATGCCGAGTCACCCGAGACCAAGCGCCGCCTGAAAAGCCTGTTGGATGTCTCCGGACTGAGCCGCCAACTACAACTGCGTAGCGCGCCGCCAGCCAGTGAAGAGGATCTGCTGCGGGTCCACAGCCGTGCTTACCTGCAGCGTTTCAAGGCCTTGAGCGATGCGGGTGGCGGTGAGCTTGGCCCCCAGGCACCCATTGGGCCGGGCAGCTTCGAAATTGCGCAACTGTCCGCCGGACTGACCCTGGCCGCCGTGGACATGGTGCTCAACGGCCAGGCGCACAACGCCTATTCGCTGTCGCGGCCACCGGGTCATCACTGCCTGGCAGACAGCGCCATGGGCTTTTGTTTTCTCGCCAACATTGCCATTGCCATCGAGGCCGCCAAGGCCCGCAACGGGCTGGGCAAAGTCGCGGTGATCGACTGGGATGTGCACCACGGCAACGGCACGCAGTCGATCTTCGAAGAAAGGGCCGATGTGTTGACCATTTCCCTGCACCAGGACGGCTGCTACCCACCCGGTTACAGCGGTGAGCAGGATCGAGGCCGAGGGGCCGGCATGGGAGCCAACATCAATATCCCGTTGCCACCGGGCAGTGGTCACGCCACCTATCTACACGCCATGGAACGCATCGTGGTGCCCGCGCTGGAGCGATTCGAGCCGGAGTTGATCATCGTTGCTTGCGGTTATGACGCCAACGCCGTCGACCCGTTGGCGCGCATGCTGTTGCACAGTGAATCGTTCCGACTGCTGACCCGCGCCCTGCGCCTGGCCGCCGAACGCCTATGCCAAGGCCGCCTGGTGCTGGTGCACGAAGGCGGCTACAGCGAAGCCTATGTGCCGTTCTGCGGCTTGGCGACCCTGGAGGAATTGAGCGGCGTGCGCACAGCGGTGCAAGACCCGATGCTTGAGTTTGTGCAGTTGCAGCAACCGGGTGCTGCGCTACAGGGGTTTCAAGATCAGTGGGTGGAGCGGCTGGCGCGCGGGGTCAGCGAGTAGCTGCCAGGCGCCATACCCGCGCAATGTCCGAGGCCCGCTCACGCAACAGGCGCGGCGCCTCGTGACAGGCCTGTTCCAGTGACATGGGCCCCGACGGCAATGCAAATGCGGCATCTACACCCTGGGCGTACATCTGCTCATAGCCGTCGCCCAAGGTGCCCGCGATCACGACCACCGGCACGCCCTGTTGCTGGGCAATGCGCGCCACGCCAAACGGGGTTTTGCCACGCAGGGTCTGGGCGTCGAAGCGGCCTTCGCCGGTGATAACCAGATCGGCGCCACGCACCGCTTCATCGAGGCCAACCAGTTCAGCGACTACCTCAACCCCTGGACGAAACTGGGCCGCGAGGAACGCCTTGGCAGCAAACCCCAAGCCACCGGCGGCGCCGCTGCCGGGTTCGTCACGCACATCCTTGGGCAGCACCTGAGCACAATGATCGGCGAAGTGGCCAAGGGCAGCGTCCAGTTGTGCCACTTGCTCGGGGCTCGCGCCTTTTTGCGGGCCAAAAATCGACGACGCTCCATGAGGGCCGCACAGGGGATTGTTGACGTCGGCGGCGATTTCAAAACGCACCTGTGCCAGGCGCGGATCAAGTTGTTCGAGACTGATATGCGCCAGGCGTGCCAACGCCAACCCACCTGCCGGCAGTGGCTGACGTTCGCTATCCAATAGCTGTACGCCAAGGGCCTGCATCGCCCCCGCCCCGCCATCGTTGGTGGCACTGCCGCCAATCGCCAGGATGATGCGCTGCGCCCCGGCATCCAGCGCGGCGCGGATCAGCTCGCCGGTGCCAAAGGTGGTACTGGAACAGGCGTCGCGCTGCCCCGGCGCGACGAGTTGCAAACCACTGGCCTCGGCCATCTCGATCATCGCTGTATGACTGTCGGCCAGCCAGCCCCAGCGCGCCTCGACGCTGTCACCCAGCGGGCCTCGGACTGTTTGCCTGCGCAATTGCCCCTTACACGCGGCGAGCACCGCATCCACCGTGCCTTCACCGCCATCGGCCATCGGGCATTGAAGCATGTGCGCATCCGGCCAGACCTGGGCCCACCCATCGGCAATCGCTTGGGCGACGCCTGCGGCACTCAGGCTGTCTTTGAACGAGTCGGGGGCGATCACGATTTTCATGGGCTTTCTCCGGTTTTTATAACGCCCATGCTGCCAGTTGGCCGGGGCAATGACGCGGGGCCGATGCACAAGTGGGGGGCGGGTTTGTTGTTCATTCTTACAATGCACGTTGTAGGAGCGAGCTTGTTCGCGAAAAACCGCAGCGCGCCGCGGTGAATCAGGTACCCCGCGTTATCGTTAACGACCTTCGCGAGCAAGCTCGCTCCTACAGGGGGTGGGGCAACAGTTGGACGCCCAGGTACAAGGCAAGCATCCCATCGAGCGTCAGCGGGTCCACGCCGCTGAGTTCGGCTATGCGCTCCATGCGGTAGCGCAGGCTGTTGCGGTGAATGCCCAAGGCGTCGGCACACGCCTGGCTTTGCCCATCGTGTTCACACCAACTGCGCAACGTGGCGAGCAGTTGCCCGTTGCTGTCCTTGGCCAACACTTTGCGCAACGGGTTGAGCAGTTCGTCCAGGGCGTCGTCGTTGCGATGACGCCACAGCATCACCGGCAGGCGATAACGGTTGAGGGTCAACAGCCGTGATTGCGGCAGGATATCGCGGCCATAAGCAAGCAGATCCCCTACCCGGCGGTAACAGCGGCGCAGCCCCGCCAAGCCCTCCGCTTGCCCGCCGATGGCAACGCGCAGGATGTTCCAACCCAGGCCGTCGAGCTTTTCCAGCAAGCGGGGGTTATCGACCTGCACCGCAGCAGGTCGGCACCACAGCAAGGAAAACTGCGCGGAGCTGACGCACCAACTGTCCGGGTAGCGGCTGGCAAGCCAGGCGCTCAGGGCCTCCGCCGTTTGGCCCGGGCCCAGTTCAAACAGGTACGGCGTGCGCGCCAGCTGTGGCTTGAGCCCCAGTTGCTGGGCTTCGTCCACCAGGCGCGGGGCGTCGCCGCTGTCGGCCAACAGCAGGGCTAGCAGATCATCGCAACGCTGGCGCCGCCATTGTTGCTCGGCTTGCTGGTGGCGTTGGCTGACCAGCATTTCAGCGGTCATGCGCACCAGTTCGGCATAGGTGCGTAACCCATCGGGTTCTCCGGTGATACCCAGCACGCCAATCAGGCGCTGATCATGCAGCAGCGGCAGGTTGATGCCTGGTAGCACACCCTTGAGATGCTTGGCGGTCTGCCCGTCGATTTCCACCACACGCCCATTGGCCAACACCAATTGCGCGCCTTCATGGCGTGTGTTGATACGCTCCGGCTCGCCGCTGCCCAGAATCAAGCCCTGGCTGTCCATGACATTGACGTTATGGGGCAGGATTGCCATGGTGCGATCGACAATCTCCTGCGCCAGGGCATGATCCAGCTCGAACATGGGGCTAATTTCCTAAAAAAGGTTGTTCACCGGCACAGCGCAAAGGCGGCTCGACTGTGCGCCAGCACAAAGACAGTTGCCCATCACGTCACCGAGACTGTCAGGGCGGTCAACGTTACCCTCGCACCGCGAAAAATCATAATAAAGAGAGAATCCCATGTCACAGAGCGCCACTGCCGCACTGGCCAGCGATGACGATAAGAACGCCATCTACAAGCGCATCACCCTGCGCCTGATCCCCTTCATCTTTATCTGCTATCTATTCAATTACCTCGATCGGGTAAACGTTGGCTTTGCCAAGTTACAGATGCTCGATGCGTTGAAATTCAGTGAAACCGTGTACGGCCTGGGGGCCGGGATTTTCTTTATCGGCTACGTGCTGTGCGGCGTGCCGAGCAACCTGGCGTTGACCAAATTCGGCCCTCGGCGCTGGATTGCGTTGATGATGATCGTATGGGGCACGCTTTCAACGTGCTTGTTGTTTGTGACCACACCGACGCACTTTTACACCTTGCGCCTGTTTACCGGTGCCGCTGAGGCGGGCTTCTTTCCCGGTGTAGTGCTGTACCTCTCGCAGTGGTTTCCGACCTTTCGCCGGGGCCGTATCATGGCGCTGTTCATGTCGGCCATCCCGGTGTCCGGTTTGCTCGGCAGCCCGTTTTCCGGCTGGATTCTCAATCACTTCGCCGCCGGCCAAGGTGGCCTGGCAGGCTGGCAGTGGATGTTCCTGCTGCAAGGTATCCCCACCATAATCCTCGGCGCCCTCGCCTATTTCCTGCTCAGTGACAGCTTCGCCAACGCCAAGTGGCTCAAGCCCCATGAGCGTGCGGTGCTGGAAGCCGACCAGGCCACGGATCTGGCGAACAAGCCGAAAACCACCAGTGACTCCCTGGCCGAGGTGTTCAAGAACCCGGCGATCTGGGCGTTCGGCCTGATCTACTTCTGCATCCAGAGTGGCGTGTATGCGATCAACTTCTGGCTGCCGTCGATCATCAAGAATCTGGGCTTCAGCGATAACCTGGTGATTGGCTGGCTCAGCGCGATTCCGTATCTGTTGGCAGCGGTGTTCATGCTGCTGGTGGGCCGCTCCGCCGACTTGCGCAAGGAGCGCCGCTGGCATTTGGTGGTGCCAATGTTGATGGGCGCCATCGGCCTGGTGATCGCGGTGAACTTCGCCAACTCACCCGCCATTGCCATCCTGGGCCTGACCATCGCCACCATGGGCGCCCTCACCGGCCTGCCGATGTTCTGGCCGGTGCCCACCGCCATGCTCAGCGCCGGTGCCGCAGCGGGTGGCCTGGCGTTGATCAACTCCATGGGCCAGATGGCGGGCTTTCTCAGCCCGTATATCGTGGGTTTTGTGAAGGATGCCACCGGGTCCACGGATGTGGCGTTGTACCTGCTGGCGGCGGTGATTGTAGGCGGTAGTGTCCTGGCCCTGCGGATGACGCGCACGCTCAAGGCCTAACGTTTTCAAAGTGGGAGGGGGCCTGTTCCCTCTCACTTTGGCCAGGTATTTACAACAGGCCGCCACCGTCAATATCAACCACTGCCCCGGTCATAAAACCGTTTTCGATGGCCAGTAAATAACCTGCCGCCACCTCTTGCGCTTGCCCCACCCGCCCAACCGGCAAGCCCCCTCCCGCCTTGGCAAGCATCGCCAAGCGTTGCTCTTCTCCAAGCCCTGCATAAGCCGGTGTATCAATTACCCCTGGGCTGATCACATTGACCCGACGAGGCGCCAGTTCCTTGGCCAATTGTTTGCCCAATGCCTCGGTCGCAGCGTTAATGCCGGTCTTGATGAACTGCCCAGCCGCCAGTTTACGCCCCAGTTGGCCGGAGGTCAGACTGATGCTGCCCTGTTCATGCAGAAAGGGCAGCGCGTGTTGAATGGCGCGTAGCGCGCCCCAGAGCTTCACATCGAAGTTGTCCTGGGCTTCATCCAGATCTGTTTCACTCAACGGCTTGGCCCGCACCGAAGGCCCCGAGGTGTAGACCAGATGGTCAAAGCGCCCTACGGTTTCGAACAACCGCTGCAACGAGGCGCTGTCGGTGACGTCCACCGGTTCGCTGCGCAGCCCATTGTCGAAACTTGAGGCCAAGCGACGCCCGGCCACGATCACGTGCGCGCCTCGCGCCAAGGCTGCCTGGGCCACTGCCGCACCGATACCGCTGCTGCCGCCAATAACGATGACGGTTTTACCGGTCAGAGAAGAGGTCATGAGATAGCTACCTGAGTAAGAAAGTGAGCGTTCATCTTCCCAGTTTGGTAATCGATGAAAAATCCGGGTAAAACGACAAGATCTTTAAAGGATTTTTATCAATGAGTTCAATTCTCGACCTTGAAGTCTTTGTACGTAGCGCCGACACCGGTAGCCTGACGGCCGCCGCCCGTGGCCTGGGCATTACCCCAGCAGCGGCCAGTATTGCCCTCAAGCGCCTTGAAACCCGGCTCGGCATCCGCCTGCTTGCCCGCTCCACCCGCAGTATGCGCCTGACCGAAGAAGGCCGGCGTTATCTGGACAGCGTGCGGGTAGCGCTGGAAGCCCTGTCCGAAGGCGAACACGCCATCAAGCAACAAGGCCAAAGCCTCAGTGGTTTGTTGCAATTGTCCGCGCCCTCGGACTTTGGCCGCAATGTGCTGCTGGGCTGGTTGGATGAGTTCAAGCTGGAACACCCCACTATCCGCCTGCAACTGTTGCTCAACGACAGCAATGCCGATTTGTTTCGCGACACCGTCGACATCGCCTTGCGCTTTGGCGTGCCCAGGGATTCAAGCCTGGTGGCCCTGCCGGTGGTGCCAGGCCACCAACGCATTGCCTGCGCCAGCCCCGATTACCTGGCGCGTCATGGCACCCCGCGTATGCCCCAAGACTTGGCGCACCACAGTACGCTGCGGTATATGCGCCGGGGCCAGGCCAATAGCACCTGGTATTTCCGCCAGGCGGCCTTGCTCCAGGAGGTTGAAGTGCGCGGTGACTATCTCAGCGACGATGGCGAGATTGTCCGCCGCTGGGCGTTGGCGGGGCATGGCATTGCCTATAAAGCTAACCTGGACGTGGCCCGCGATATCCAGGCCGGGCGGCTGGTGCCCCTGCTGCCCGACTGGCAAGGCGAACCCACGCCGTTCAACCTGATGTGCCCCCACCGCCTGCAAGTGTCAGAACGCGTGAAAGTGCTGCATCGTTTTTTACAGGCCCGCTGCGAGACTTTGCTACGCGCATGAAGAAATGCGCTCAGGGCTTGTTCCAGAGCGCTCGGGTCTGGTATTGCATGACTCACGTTTACCTGCCATGGGAGCTTTGCATGATTTATCGCACATTGGGCCAGTCCGGGTTAAAGGTCAGCGCTCTGACCCTCGGCACCATGATGTTTGGCGAACAGACCAGCACCGAAGATTCGCTGCGAATCATCGACAAGGCCTGGGACCAGGGCGTCAACTTCATCGATACAGCTGACGTGTATACCGGCGGGCGCTCCGAGGAGATCGTCGGCGAGGCGATTGCACGCAACCGCCAGGATTGGGTGGTGGCCTCCAAGGTCGGCTTCGGTCCTGCCGATGGCGTGCCCAACCGCAGCGGTTTGAGCCGCAAGCGTATGTTCAACGCGCTGGACGCCAGCCTGGCACGCCTGGACACGGACTACCTGGACATCTACTACCTGCACCGCGAAGACCACGACACGCCGTTGGAGGTGACCGTTTCCGCCATCGGTGACCTGATCCGCCAGGGCAAGATCCGCTATTGGGGCCTGTCCAATTACCGGGGGTGGCGTATCGCTGAAGTGATCCGCTTGGCTGAGCGCCTGGGCGTGGATAAACCCATCATCAGCCAGCCGCTGTACAACATCGTCAACCGTCAGGCCGAGGTCGAGCAGATCACCGCTGCAGCGGCCTACGGCCTGGGTGTGGTGCCTTACAGTCCGCTGGCCCGAGGGGTCCTCAGCGGCAAGTACGCACCGGACGTCACGCCCGAGCCCGGCAGCCGTGCCGCGCGCCAGGACAAGCGCATCCTGGAAACCGAGTGGCGGGTTGAATCACTGCGCATTGCCCAGCAGATCCAGCAATACACTCAAGGGCGTGGCGTGGGGATCGTCGAGTTCGCAATCGCCTGGGTGCTGAACAATGCGGCGGTGAGCTCGGCGATTGTCGGCCCGCGAACCGAGGCGCAGTGGGACGCCTACACCGGAGCGCTGGCGGTGAAAATCAGCGCTGAGGACGAGGCGTTCATTGATTCGTTGGTTACGCCAGGGCATTCGTCCTCGCCGGGGTTCAACGATGTCGGGCATTTTGTATCCGGTCGATTGGCACGCCTGTAGACTACCCGCGCAATAATTGGCTTTCGCGAGGACAGCGTGTCTAAAGGTGTTGTGTTATCGGTCTTGGCCTCGGTGCTGTTTGCCGTGATGTATTACTTCACATCACTGCTTACGCCCCTGAGTGGCCTGGAGATTTTCGGCTGGCGCATGTTGCTCACCGTGCCCTGCATGACGCTGTTCATGCTCGTCAGCGGCGAGTGGCGCAGGGTCTGGGAGCTGCTGCGCATGCTGGCGGCCAAGCCACGGCTGATCGGCGGCGTGCTGGTGTCGTCGGCCTTGCTCGGCGTGCAGCTGTGGTTGTTCATGTGGGCGCCGCTCAATGGGCGCAGCCTGGACGTGTCCGTGGGGTATTTCCTGCTGCCGTTGACCATGGTACTCACCGGGCGCCTGGTCTACGGCGAGCGCCTGTCACGGCTGCAACAGATTGCCGTGGTGTTCGCCGCGCTGGGCGTGTTGAACGAGCTGTATCAGGCCGGTGGTTTTTCCTGGGCAACACTGGTGGTGATCATCGGCTACCCGGTGTACTTCGTGGTGCGTAAATACCTGACCACTGATCATCTGGGAGGGCTGTGGCTGGATATGGCGTTGATGCTGCCGGTGGCTTGGTGGTTTGTACAAAGCGGCGAACAAGGCTTTGCCGTACTGGATGGGCAACCAAAGCTCTATGCATTGATTCCTATGCTGGGCCTTATCAGTGCCTCGGCGCTGGTGAGTTACATCATTGCCAGTCGCTTGTTGGCGTTCAGCCTGTTCGGGCTGCTGAGCTATGTGGAGCCGGTATTGCTGCTGGGAGTGGCGCTGCTGTTGGGCGAAGGGATCGAGGGCGGACAGTGGCTGACCTATATTCCGATCTGGCTGGCGGTGATGGTGCTGGTGTATGAGGGGTTCAAGCATTTGGTGCGTCAGCGCCGGGCTTGATGGGAGGCTGAGCGTGGATGTCGGTAGTGGGGGCGTCCGTACCCCTCTGTCGATTGAATCAGGTCCTGACTTCGGTTGTCGGCACTTCAGGTGTGCCGGCAACTTGTTCAATGACGTTGGCGGTCTTTTCCAACCTCTCTCGCCACTTACCGTAATAGGGAATGTTGTTTTGAGCTTGGTTGCCTGCGCTTTCCAGCTTGGCATCCATCTCTTGCTGATCGACACCAAACAGCTTGCCGATACGATTGTCGCGGTTCAATTCAAGCAACGTTCCTTTGACGGGGTCTTTCACGATGGTTTCGATGGAGTGGGCTATGTCTTCAGGAACGCCCAGCGCTTTCAACGCGGTAGCGAGGCCATGCCCAGGACTTCTGAGTTGCTTCAGGAATTCGTCGTAAAGACCGTTTAGATTATTGGCCCCCACATTGTCCAAGGAAACACTGGCTATTTTTTTGCGGAACTCATTGAACGTCATGGGTTCAAGCGGTTTGTTTTCATTCAACCCATTTTGAACGAAATAAAATCTGCGCTCCTTGGCGTCCTTTTTTTGGCCGCCGCCGTGCAAGTTTCCATAAGCGTCGTAGCTATAGACGATGGCTTCTCCATCTGGCCGATATCCGACATAAAACGCCTTGCCATCGGGTTCCTGTTTATAAAGCTGCGTTCGCACCAGCCCGTCGACCGGAGCGGGTGGGGTCGAAGCGTCCTTGTTTAAACGCTCGAAGATATCCCCCTTCTCATAACCAAAACTTCCCACCACTGCATTGATATCGCCATCAGCGAACCTGCCAAATTTCTGGTTGACCCGCTCCTCCTGCTTGGGCGCTTGATCATTGGCAAAATGCTTCGTAAATCGCTTGCGCTCAGTCGGGTCATTGGCCACTTCTTTGAGCCAGGCCGTCATCTGCTCTGCATTCTGGAACTCATGAAACGAGGTCACGTCGTCTTCCGGCATATACAGGACTAAGTTGGGCCCATTCTCTGTAGGCGGCACCCGCTTGATCACCATCATGTCGTTGGACTGAACGCCATCAACGGCAAATGTCGAGACCTGCACCCCGGGCGCTCCCGGTTTATTGGGTGACACCACTGCTTTCGTCAGCTGATATCCCTCGGCGCTGAGTGTGTTGCCCAAATACTCGGTTTCACCGTCATCGAGAAACTTTTTACGCGCCTGATCGACTGGGTCTGCATTAGCGGCTGAACGAACATTGCGCACAGGCCCTGCCTGCTCCGTTGATGTAGCCGGGCTGATCGGGCGTTGAAGGGTAGGAGAATTCACATTCATAAAAGGGCCTCTTGATAGTGGACACGCAGGAATTGTCTGCGCCCTACCCTCTGAGTGATATCTCAAGAAACATCTGTTCCCAATAAACCGCAGGTCATTTGCAATACGATGCATCAGGCACAAAAAAGCCCGGTAAAAACCGGGCTTTTTTGCTTTAGCCTGTCGATCAATCTGCGGTCAGTACACCACGACGCACCTGGTCGCGCTCGATCGACTCGAACAGCGCCTTGAAGTTGCCCTCGCCAAACCCATCGTCGCCTTTACGCTGGATGAATTCGAAGAACACCGGGCCCATCAGGGTTTCCGAGAAGATCTGCAGCAGCAGGCGCTTGTCACCGGCAACCGACGAGCCGTCCAACAGGATGCCGCGCGATTGCAACTGGTCCACTGGCTCGCCGTGGTTCGGCAGGCGGCCTTCGAGCATTTCGTAGTAAGTGTCTGGCGGCGCGGTCATGAAGCGCATGCCGATCTTCTTCAGCGCGTCCCAGGTCTTGATCAGGTCGTCGGTGAGGAACGCTACGTGCTGGATCCCCTCGCCATTGAACTGCATCAGGAACTCTTCGATCTGCCCGGCGCCCTTGGACGACTCTTCGTTCAACGGGATCCGGATCTGGCCGTCCGGCGCGCTCATGGCCTTGGAGGTCAGGCCGGTGTACTCGCCCTTGATATCGAAGTAACGCGCTTCACGGAAGTTGAACAGCTTCTCGTAGAAGTTGGCCCAATAGATCATGCGCCCGCGATAGACGTTGTGGGTCAGGTGGTCGATGACCTTCAGGCCAGCGCCTACCGGATGGCGGTCAACGCCTTCAAGGTAGACGAAGTCGATGTCGTAGATCGAGTTGCCTTCGCCGAAACGGTCGATCAGGTACAACGGCGAACCGCCAATGCCTTTGATCGCCGGCAGGTTCAATTCCATCGGGCCGGTGTCGATGTGGATCGGCTGGGCGCCCAGTTCCAGGGCGCGTTTGTAAGCCTGCTGCGAGTCCTTGACGCGAAACGCCATGCCGCACACCGATGGGCCGTGCTCGGCCGCGAAATACGAGGCCAGGCTATCGGGTTCGTTGTTGAGGATCAGGTTGATCTCGCCCTGGCGATACAGGTGCACGTTCTTGGAACGGTGGGTGGCCACTTTGGTGAAGCCCATGATCTCGAAGATCGGCTCCAGGGTGCCCGGGGTCGGCGAGGCGAATTCGATGAATTCAAAGCCCATCAGGCCCATTGGGTTTGCATGTTGGTCGGTCATGTTCGGTGCCTCATCATTCTTGTAGGTAGCAATGGTTTAGTTGCGAGCAAGGATGAGGCTGGAGGGTGGCGCACAAGAAAGGCCTCGCACGCTGCGGGCGAGGAAGTCACCAAAGATGAGGGGGGAGCCAAGTAGCTTCATGGTGTCATCAGTCTCTGACGGCCGAGGCTTGCGTGAGCGCAAGTCCATATTCTTGTATGCGTAAACTGATTCTACACAGCGTAACCGGGTTTGTCCGTAGTCTTATCAAATCCCCATTACCCTGCCCTGCGCAAGGGGTTTGTTACACAGGTAGATGCCCAGCAGGATGACCGCGCCCCCCACCCACATCGCCATCGTCAGCGGTTCGTCCAGCAGCACCGCGCCGCAAATGACCGCCGTCAATGGGTTGAGCGCGATGAATACCCCGGAGCGTGTGGCGCCTATGCGACGAATGCCATCGTAATAGCCGATATACGCCAGCGCCGAACCCATCACGCCCAGGTACATCAGGCTGAGCAGTTGCGGCAGATCAATAGCGTGCAGCCCTGTCATGGTGACGCTGGGTGAAACCAGCGCCGTAACGCTTAGCATCAGCGTGCCCAGCAGCACCGACCAGGTCACGGTCTGCAACGGACCCAGGCTCTGATTGAGCCCACGGGAGAACAGCGTGTATACGCCCCACCCGGCTACGCAGCCGAGGATCAGCAGGTCACCGGCCCAGGCCATGGTCGCGCCCTGCAATGCCTGGGGGTTGCGGCTGATGATGACGGTCGCCGCGCCTGCCAGGCACAACACGATACCGATACATTTGATGCGGCCCAGGCGCTCCTTGAACAACCACCAGGACGCCAGGCCGATCACCGCCGGGTTCAACGCGACAATCAACGAGGCGCGTGACGCATTGGTGTACTGCAGCCCATAAAAGAAGCACAGGTTGTAAAAGAAAATCCCGAAGAACCCCAACACCGCCAATTGGCCCCATTGGCGCGTGCTGGGGCGTACCAGGGCCGTGCGCGAAACGGCCATGAACAGCAGCAATGCAGCGCTGGCCAACATGAAACGCAGAGTGGCGGCCAGCAGCGGGTGGACCTGATCGGCCAGGTAGCGCCCTGCGACAAAGGTGCCGCCCCAGATCATGGTGACAGCGGCAAGCTTCAGATAAGTGCGGCCATCGGCGAATTGACGCATAAGGCGGTGCTCAGGTGGGGAAGGAATGGGCGTATTCTTTGGCTAATCATTCCTCATCGTAAAATGAGCCTTTACTCATGACCCTGACCCAGCTGGAAATCTTTTCTCTGGTGGCCGAACTGCAAGGTTTTACCAGTGCGGCGCATCGCCTGGGTATCAGCCAGTCGGCGGTGTCCCACGCGATCAAGGCCTTGGAGCAGGAACTGGGGGTGGAGTTGTTTCGGCGCCATCAGACGGCGGTGGAACTGAGCGAGATCGGCGCACAATTGCTGGGGCGCGCCCGGGCCATGCTGGGGCTGGCCAACACCTTGCAGCAGGAAGCGGCGGATGCACGCGGCATGAAGCGAGGCACGCTGCGTATCGGCTCGTTCGGGCCGACGGCGTCGGTTCGGTTGTTACCGCCTATCCTCAGCCGCTTTCGCCAGGTTTATCCGGGTATTGAAGTGCATGTGGATGAAGGGCCTGATCGCCAGGTCATTCAGTGGCTGGATGAACGCCGGGTGGATATCGGTTTTGTGGTGCTGGAGCAGGAACGCTTCGATACGGTCGCGTTGCTGGAAGATCAACTGGTGGCGCTGCTACCGGCCGGGCACCGGTCGGCCGCCAGTGAGGCCGTGCCCCTGCAAGCCCTCTGCGATGAACCCTTTATCCTGACTGAAGCCGGCTCGTCGGAGCTGGTGATGCGCTTGTTCAGTCAAGCCCGATTGCAGCCCAAAGTACGGTACCGCTGTGCGCAGTTGCTCAGTACGTTGGAGGCGGTCAGTCGGGGCGATGGCTTGAGTGTGGTTGCGCAGGCTTCCTTGCCGGAACATAGCGACTGGCGTTATGTGGCGTTGCCATTGGCGCCGCGGGTCCCGCGCCGGATCGGACTGGCGGTGCTGGATCGACGACAGTCTTCCCCGGCTACCCTGGCATTCATCGAGCTGGCGCAGGGGCTGTACCCCTCGCCCACTTAGTTACCTGCCTATGCGCAGCGTCGGCGACACCCTCCACAATCTGTACTTCAACGAACTTTGCGGGTTCGGGCGGGGGGCGGTGCCGGATCCCCGTCAAAACTGACCGAACGGCTAGGTCAACCCGCTTGAAACAAGTGAGCAGGCCTGCGTAATGCCATCTATCATCGGCTTATCTCACTCTTTTTCTCGCGACTGACTGCCCCTATGCCCCTGACTGTCAAAGGCCCACGAAGCCGAGCCGCACGCTATTTCATCAGTGCAACCAGCGGCGTGTTGCCCATCTTGCTGGGGGTTGTGATTCTGTACTGGCAAGCCGAGCGCACCCTTGAGCAAAGCACGGCGCAAACCGCTCAAGAAGCGGTCCGCCAGTTCGACCTGATGCTCGACAATACCGCCATCGCTGCCCAGGCTTTGCTGCCGCTGGCCGGTAAACCTTGTGACAGCAGCGCCAAGTTGGCGCTACGTGAACAAGTCACGCGCCGGCCGTTTGTGCGGGCCACGACGCTGTCCTGGCAGAAAAACATCTATTGCAGCTCGTTGTTTGGCGGTCGCTACCAATCGCCCGTCAACCCGGACGACTATGTGGATGGGCGCCTGTGGTTGATGAAAGGCAACCCCGTTACACCCGATACCGCCCTGCTGGTGTACCGCCTGGTGGAAGGCGATCAAGGCGCGTTTGCTTCGGTTGACGGTTACCACCTCACCAACGCCCTGCGCTTGATCAGCCGTTACGCGTACTTGGTATTGCAAGTCGGCCCGAACTGGCTGGGTGCCGACGGCAAGGTGCATCAAGGCGCGTTGCCGGTATTTGCCGTGGCACCACAACGCCTGGCTTCCGAGCGCTATCGGTACAGTGTCGAGGCCGGGATGCCTGAGGGTGAAGTCTGGCGCTACATGCAGGCGCGGTATCCGGCGCTGTTCAGCCTGGTGGTGTTTTTTGGGATATTGGCGGGGCTGCTCGCTCACTGGCTGCAAAAACGCTCGTCCGCGCCGACCCACGAGTTACAACGCGCCTTGGGAGCCAACGAGTTCATCCCGTATTTCCAACCGGTGGTACGGGGTGACACACGCCAATGGGCCGGCTGTGAGGTCCTGATGCGCTGGAGGCATCCCAAAGAAGGCCTGGTGCGACCGGACCTGTTTATTCCCCTGGCCGAAGACTCTGGCCTGATCGTGCCGATGACCCGCGCCCTGCTGCGCCAGACCGCCGCGCAACTGGCGCCCCATGCGGCACGCTTCAACCCCGGCTTTCATATCGGCGTGAACATCACCGCGCGCCATTGCCAGGACATGGCACTGGTGCAGGACTGCCAGGAATTCCTGGCCGCCTTTCCACCCGGCCAGGTCACCCTGGTGCTGGAGCTGACCGAGCGGGAGTTGATCGAACCTACCGAGACCACTCGCTGCCTGTTCGAGGCCCTGCATCAACTGGGCGTTATGATCGCCATCGATGACTTCGGCACCGGCCACTCCAGCTTGGGCTATTTGCGCAATTTCAATGTCGACTACTTGAAGATCGATCAAAGCTTTGTCGCCATGATCGGTGCGGATGCGCTGTCGCGGCATATTCTCGACAGCATCATAGAGTTGTCGGTCAAGCTGGATCTAGGCATTGTTGCCGAAGGCGTAGAAACAGCCCAACAGTGTGAATACCTCGTTGCCCAAGGCGTGGAGTTCCTACAGGGTTACCTGTTTGGCCGACCATTGCCCTGCGATGAATTCATTAAATCGTTGGGGATCGTTGAATAGCCTTGCGCGACCTACGATGAAAGATTGGTCTTTCTTTAGAAGACATGATTTACTCGGGATGAATTAACTACTACAATTTTTTCTGCCTGTGCAGAACTCGCAGAAGGGTCTTTTTCGTTGACGTGGTTTAACGTTCTTGGCTTATAGCTTTGTCTGCAGTTGATATCAGCAACTACATTATTGGAGTACAGATTTTGTCCAGACTCGCCGAATTTCGCGCAGCAGAAAAAGCCCTTCAAGAGCAGCTTGCACAGCTGGAATCCTTGAAGAATGACGCTGGCTTGAAGAAAGAAATCGAATTCGAAGAAAAGCTCAAGACGCTGATGGGCAAATACGACAAAAGCCTGCGCGACGTGATCGCTATCCTCGATCCAGCGCCACGCAAAGGCGGCGCACCGACCGCCGCCGCCCCAAAACAGCGCCGCGCACGGGTGGTCAAGGTTTACCACAACCCGCACACCGGCGAACTGATCGAGACCAAAGGTGGCAACCACCGCGGCCTCAAAGCCTGGAAAGAAGAGTACGGCGCTGCCACTGTAGACTCCTGGCTTCGCGGCTGAAACATGTACTAAAAAATAGCCCCGCATACGTGGGGCTTTTTTTGCTCTAGCGGTTCGGAATCGAATTTAACTTAGCGTTCATATTGTTCACTTTCGCTCAGCTTGAGCGGGTCAAAGTTTCAGACTGTTACGCACCGAACTGATTTCCTCCTTGCTCGCCTCGTACGCTTGCGCCTGGCCCGCGTATGAAAATACATAGGCCTTATCGACATCCAGCGCACCGACTAATGTTTGCGACAATACGTGTCGACCGTTCTCGGTAATCACACAAGTAGTTTCCAGCGCGTCAAGCCGACTCAATGTCGTGGGGTGCATTTTGCTGCACACGCTTTGATAACCGCCACGGGCAAAGTCTTTCTGGATCGACTTGCGCATCTCCAGCAACACGCCGGGAAGATTAACTTTATGGCCGGTTTCAATCGGCGTCCCGGTCAACTCCATCACCATCAACGTGGCGCCATTTTCATCATTCTTGATCGCTCGCTGCCGGGACACTGCTTGGGGTTTGGCAGGGCGTTCGCCGTCAGGCACGACTTCTTCGACCTGCCAACCGCTGGGCCAATGGACCTGCGGGTCAGCTGCCAGCACAAACGGGCTGCCCAACAACACGCACACAGCACTCAACAGCGGCCTACGAAACTCGATCATTGCAAAAAACACCCAAGGTTCCAGCCGCAAAGTGTGCGGCCCTGCACGCGCTGACCGCAAGGGTTGGGCGCGCTTTTTCATTTGGCGCAGCCGGTGCGCCTTGCGTATCATGGCCCGCCTGCATGGAGGCAGGCCGCAAGCCAATGGACCGCTCATCTCACATTTTTTCTGGAGGGCCCATGAGCCTGCACGAATTGAACACCTTCCCGGGCGTCACTGCCCAACCCGACAATGCTACGGCGAACTTCGTGTTCAACCACACCATGTTGCGGGTCAAGGACATCACCAAGTCGCTGGACTTCTATACGCGCATCCTGGGTTTTTCCCTGGTCGAGAAACGTGACTTCCCGGAAGCCGAATTCAGCCTGTACTTTCTGGCCCTGGTGGACAAGGCCCAGATCCCGGCCGACGCCGCCGAGCGTACCCAATGGATGAAATCAATTCCTGGCATCCTCGAACTGACCCACAACCACGGCACCGAAAACGATGCCGACTTTGCCTACCACAACGGTAACACCGACCCGCGCGGCTTTGGCCATATCTGCATCTCGGTGCCGGACATTGTGGCGGCGTGCGAACGTTTCGAAGCCCTGGGTTGCGACTTCCAAAAGCGCCTGACGGATGGCCGCATGAAGAGCCTCGCGTTCATCAAGGACCCGGATGCTTATTGGGTTGAGATCATCCAGCCGGCGCCGATGTAATAAGCACTGCGTGACGCGCAGCGTCACCGGATGCATTCCCACGCGGAGCGTGGGAACGAGAAAAACCCCATGATCGCTCATGGGGTTTTTCATTTGCAGCCCAGGATTTACGCCGGAGCGGAGGTGCGGATCAGGTGATCGAACGCGCTCAACGAAGCCTTGGCGCCCTCGCCTACTGCAATCACGATCTGCTTGTACGGCACGGTGGTTACGTCACCGGCGGCGAACACGCCAGGCAGTGAAGTCTCGCCACGGGCATCGACAATGATCTCGCCGCGCGGCGACAGCTCTACGGTGCCTTTGAGCCAGTCGGTGTTGGGCAGCAAGCCAATCTGCACAAAGATGCCTTCCAGGTCGATGGTCTTGAACTCACCGCTGTCGCGGTCCTTGTAGGCAAGGCCGGTGACTTTCTGTCCATCGCCTTTGACCTCACTGGTCAATGCACTGGTAATCACATCCACGTTCGGCAGGCTGTAGAGCTTGCGTTGCAACACGGCGTCGGCTCGCAGCTTGCTGTCGAACTCAAGCAAGGTGACATGGCTGACGATGCCGGCCAGGTCAATGGCCGCTTCCACGCCGGAGTTGCCGCCGCCGATCACCGCCACACGCTTGCCCTTGAACAACGGGCCATCGCAATGCGGGCAGAAGCATACGCCGCGGGCTTTGTATTCCTGCTCACCAGGCACACCCATCTCTCTCCAGCGGGCGCCTGTGGCCAGGATCACCGTCTTGGACTTGAGGGTCGCACCGCTTTCGAAGCGAATTTCGTGCAGCTCACCGGCATTTTTCGCCGGTACCAGACGGCTGGCGCGTTGCAGGTTCATGATGTCCACATCGTACTGACGCACATGGGCTTCCAGTGCGCTGGCCAGTTTCGGTCCTTCGGTTTCTTGTACCGAGATAAAATTCTCGATGGACATGGTGTCCAGCACCTGGCCACCAAAGCGTTCAGCCGCCACACCAGTACGAATACCTTTACGTGCCGCGTAGATGGCGGCCGAGGACCCGGCCGGGCCACCGCCAACCACCAGGACGTCGAAGGCCTCTTTGGCGCTGATTTTCTCCGCGGCTTTCTCGATACCGCTGGTGTCGAGCTTGGCGAGGATCTCTTCGAGGCCCATGCGGCCCTGGCCAAAGTTGACCCCGTTCAAGTACACGCTCGGGACCGCCATGATCTGGCGCTCATCGACTTCGGCCTGGAACAGCGCGCCATCAATCGCAACGTGGCGAATGTTGGGGTTCAGTACAGCCATCAGGTTCAGCGCCTGGACCACATCCGGGCAGTTCTGGCACGACAGCGAGAAGTAAGTCTCGAAGCTGAACTCGCCTTTGAGGGCCCGGATTTGTTCAATTACCTCGACACTGGCTTTCGACGGGTGGCCACCAACTTGCAGCAGGGCCAGCACCAGCGAAGTGAATTCATGGCCCATAGGGATGCCGGCGAAACGCAGGTTGATCTCGGCACCCGGGCGGTTGATGGAGAACGATGGCTTGCGCGCATCATTGCCATCGGTGTTCAGGGTAATCAGCGTTGAGAGGCTGGTTACGTCCTGCAAGAGAGCGAGCATTTCCTGGGATTTCGCACCGTCGTCGAGGGAAGCGACGATCTCGATCGGCTGGGTGACCCGTTCCAGGTATGACTTCAACTGAGCTTTAAGATTGGCATCCAACATACGGGCGATTTCCTGTTCATTCGGTTTATTGCAGACAAAAAAACGCCCGAGCGAATCTCGCCCGGGCGTTTTGAGGGCGGATGCAGCTTACTTAAGTGCGGATACCCGCCCTTGATACGCGTTCACAGACTTAGATCTTGCCGACCAGGTCCAGAGACGGCGCCAGAGTGGCCTCGCCTTCTTTCCACTTGGCTGGGCAGACTTCACCTGGGTGGGCAGCGACATACTGTGCGGCCTTGATCTTGCGCAGCAGCTCCGAAGCGTCACGGCCTACACCACCGTCGTTCAGTTCAACGATCTTGATCTGACCTTCTGGGTTGATCACGAAGGTGCCGCGGTCTGCCAAGCCAGCTTCTTCGATCAGTACGTCGAAGTTGCGGGAGATGGTCAGGGTTGGGTCGCCGATCATGGTGTATTGGATTTTGCCGATGGCTGGCGAAGTGTTGTGCCAGGCAGCGTGGGCAAAGTGGGTGTCGGTGGAAACACTGTAGATTTCAACGCCCAGTTTCTGGAATTCGGCGTAGTTGTCAGCCAGGTCTTCCAGTTCGGTTGGGCAAACGAAGGTGAAGTCGGCTGGGTAGAAGAATACAACCGACCACTTGCCTTTCAGGTCAGCGTCAGTCACATCGACGAAGCTGCCGTTTTTGAAAGCGGTGGCTTTAAACGGTTTTACTTGGCTGTTGATGATAGGCATCGTTGACTCTCCGTCAGGGGTTAAGAAGTTGATGAGATGAATCCTACCGGCTCTTTCGGTCGATGGCTCATTGGCAAACCTGATGCTGACGATTGGCTTTCTCTATCAGGTGACGCTATTAATAGAAGAAATCTCAAATCAGCGGTTGGGTCGCCAGGGTCATGCCCAGAAACGGCGTCGCTTCAACATAGCGCATTGCAGATTTCATGTCGTTCCAACCGACGTAACTCATTAGCGACTTCAAATCCCAACCACTGCGATGCGCCCAAGTGGCGAAGCCCCGACGCAGGGAGTGGCTGGTGTATTGATCGGCGGGGATGCCTGCGCGCTCAAGGGCCTGGCGCAGTAGCGGGATCACACTGTTGGGGTGCAAGCCCTCCTCGCCCAGGTTGCCCCAGCGGTCAATGCTACGAAACACCGGGCCGCGAACCAAAGCCGAGGCGCTGATCCACTCGCTATAAGCCTGCACCGGGCACAGCCGCAGCAGCGCCGGGGTCTGGTAGGTCTTGCCGAGGTTGTCTCGATCACTTTTGCTGCGCGGCAAGTACAGGCTGATGCCTGCGCCGGGCACGGCTTGCACATGCTCGATGCTTAATCGGCACAGCTCATCACTGCGAAAACCCCGCCAGAAGCCCAACAGAATCAACGCAGCGTCGCGCTTGGCCCGCAGCAAGCGCGGCTGGTCGTAATGCTCGCTGGCCTGTTTGGCTTCAATGTCCAAGGCTGCGATCACCTGTTCCAACTGCGTGAGCTGCAAAGGCTCGGCCTGGCGTTCCCGCACCGGGTGCACCGCGCGGATGCCCTTGAGCACCTTGCGTACCACCGGCGCTTTCGTCGGGTCGGCAAACCCTTGGCTGGTATGCCATTGCGCCAAGGCCGAGAGCCGCAGTTTTAAGGTGTTGACTGCCAACACCCCGGCATGCGCCACCAGGTAGCGCGCCACGCTGTCACTGGTGGCCGGCAGGAACCCTCCCCAACTGACTTCGAAATGCTCGATGGCCGCGCGGTAGCTGCGGCGCGTGTTGTCGCGGGTGGCGGCGTTGAGATATCGGTCCAGGTCGCTCATAGGCGTCTTTTCGTACTGCTAGCAAGTTGATGACTGATGAAAATGCTTATGACACGGGATAATACGCCAATATCCCATCTGTTAAATCATGAATTTCAACGAGTTTTTAATCATGTTATAGTATGTATATACATACCATGTACCACAGTACTAAATCGACGGAGACCCCATGGCTCGCGGCGGCATAAACAAAGCAGTAGTGCAAACGGCACGCCTGGCGATCCTCGCCCGTGGCGAAAACCCCAGCATCGATGCGGTGCGTATCGAAATGGGTAATACCGGCTCGAAAACCACCATTCATCGCTATTTGAAAGAACTGGACGAAAGCGAGACGCGCCAGACCATCACCCAAGCGCCGATTGACGATGAGCTTGGTGAGCTGGTCGCACGCCTGTCCCAACGCCTGAAAGAGAAGGCCCAAGAGCCGATCGACTTGGCCCTGGCGCAATTCGAGCAACACAAAGCCGCCCTGCTCGCCCAGGTAGAAACCCTGGAAGAGGCGCACACCCAGCTCAAACAGCAATTTGATATCCAGGCCGCGGCCCTGGCCGAAGAAAGTGCGGCACTGCAAACCGCCAGCACCAGCCTGCAGACCGAGCAAACCCGTAACGCCGGGCTGAGCCAGGCGTGCAGCGACTACGAGCTGAGGCTCAACGACAAGGACGAGCAGATTCGCTCACTGGAAGAAAAACACCTGCACGCCCGCGATGCGCTTGAGCATTACCGCACTGCCATCAAGGAGCAGCGTGAGCAGGAACAGCGTCGCCATGAGGGCCAGTTGCAACAGGTACAGGCTGAATTGCGTCAGGCACAGCAAAGCGCACTGGTGCGCCAGGACGAAATCACCCAACTTCATCGCGATAACGAGCGCCTGCTGAGTGAGCAGCGAGTGACCGCCAAGGAATTGAATGCGCTGCAGGAGCAAGCACGCCAGGACCAGGCGCTACAGCTGAAACTTACGGAGCAGCTCAGCCAGATCGACAGCGAACGCACCCTGCTCCAGGAACGCCTACGTGTTGCCGTGCTGGACAGCCAATCACGCCAAGCGGCCCTGCTTGAACACCAGCAGCACAACAAGGCGCTTGAGCTGGACCTGATCAAGGCCCAGGCAAGCATCGAAGCCCTGCGCCTGGCGACCGTCGTTGCAACGGCGCCAGAGGCAGCAGAGCCAACCTGATCAGTCCGCCACAGGTGTGCGCATGGTGACGAATTCTTCCGCCGCCGTAGGATGCACGCCGATGGTTTCGTCGAAATGCTGTTTGGTCGCGCCCGCCTTGAGCGCGATCGCCAGCCCTTGCACGATTTCACCCGCATCCGGGCCGACCATGTGGCAACCCAGCACTTTGTCGGTGTCGGCGTCGACCACCAGCTTCATCAAGGTCTTTTCCTGGCACTCGGTCAGCGTCAGCTTCATCGGCCGGAACCGGCTTTCAAAGATCTGCACGTTGTGGCCTTTTTTGCGTGCATCCTCTTCTGTCAGGCCGACTGTGCCGATATTCGGCAGGCTGAACACGGCCGTCGCGATGTTGGCGTAATCCACCGCGCGGTACTGCTCGGGCTTGAACAACCGCCGCGCCACGGCCATGCCTTCAGCCAGGGCCACCGGCGTCAGCTGCACACGACCAATCACATCGCCAATCGCCAGGATCGACGGCTCGGCGGTCTGATAGAGATCATCCACCGCGACGAAACCGCGCTCGTCCAGTTTGACCCCAGTATTTTCCAGGCCCAGGTTATCCAGCATTGGACGGCGGCCAGTGGCGTAGAACACGCAATCGGCTTCCAGCACGCGGCCATCCTTCAAAGTCGCCTTGAGGCTGCCGTCGGCCTGCTTGTCGATGCGCTCGATGTCGGCATTGAACTGCAAGTCCAGGCCGCGCTTGGTCAGCTCTTCTTGCAGGTGTTTGCGCACCGAACCGTCAAAGCCGCGCAAGAACAGGTCGCCGCGATACAGCAATGAAGTGTGTGCGCCCAAGCCGTGGAAAATGCCGGCAAACTCAACGGCGATATAACCACCACCCACCACCAGTACGCGCTTGGGCAGCTCTTTAAGGAAGAACGCCTCATTGGAGCCAATGGCGTGCTCGCGCCCTGGAATCTCAGGGATCTGCGGCCAGCCGCCGGTGGCGATCAGGATGTGCTTGGCCGTGAAGCGCTCACCGTTGATCTCCACCTGATGGGCATCGACCAGGCGTGCATGCCCTTCATGCAGGGTCACGCCGCTGTTGACCAACAGGTTGCGATAGATACCGTTGAGGCGGTTGATCTCGCGGTCCTTGTTGGCGATCAGGGTCGCCCAATCAAAGTTCGCCTCGCCCAGCGACCAGCCAAAGCCGCTGGCCTGCTCAAAATCTTCGGCAAAATGCGCGCCGTACACCAATAGCTTCTTTGGCACGCAGCCGACGTTCACACAGGTGCCACCCAGGTAGCGGCTCTCGGCCACCGCCACCTTGGCGCCAAAGCCCGCGGCAAAGCGCGCCGCGCGAACACCGCCGGAACCGGCGCCAATTACATACAGGTCAAAATCGTAGGCCATTTCACTCTCCTCGGCAGGACACCAGCATACCGACTTACATGGGGCCGAAAAACGAAAAAGCCACCCGAAGGTGGCTTTCGCTTAAAACATACCGGCAAGCGTGAATCAGTAAGCCTTGCCCGTCTTGTAGAAATGCTCGTAGCAGAAGTTGGTCGCTTCGATGTAGCCCTCAGCGCCGCCGCAGTCGAAACGCTGGCCCTTGAACTTGTAGGCAATCACGCAACCGTCTTTAGCTTGCTTGAGCAGAGCGTCGGTGATCTGGATCTCGCCGCCCTTGCCTGGCTCGGTTTCTTCGATCAGCTTGAAGATGTCCGGCGTGAGGATGTAACGACCGATGATCGCCAGGTTCGATGGCGCGTCTTCCGGTGCTGGTTTCTCGACCATGTCGCGTACGCGGATCAGGCCATCGCCAATATCGTCGCCGGCGATAACACCGTACTTATTGGTTTCGGTTGGGTTGACTTCCATCACCGCAACGATGGTGCAACGGTATTTCTGGTAGAGCTTGACCATCTGGGTCAGCACACCGTCGCCTTCCAGGTTGACGCACAAGTCATCCGCCAGGACCACGGCGAACGGTTCGTCACCGATCAGCGGGCGGCCGGTAAGGATGGCGTGGCCGAGGCCTTTCATCTGAGTCTGACGGGTATAGGAGAACGAGCACTCGTCGAGCAACTTACGGATACCGACCAGGTATTTTTCCTTGTCGGTGCCCTTGATTTGGTTTTCCAGCTCATAGCTGATGTCGAAGTGGTCTTCCAGCGCGCGCTTACCACGACCCGTGACGATGGAGATCTCGTTCAAACCGGCATCCAGTGCCTCTTCCACACCGTACTGAATCAGTGGCTTGTTCACCACTGGCAGCATTTCTTTGGGCATGGCTTTGGTCGCTGGCAAGAAGCGAGTGCCGTAACCGGCTGCTGGGAACAAGCATTTCTTGATCATATGAGTCCTTACAAAGGGCTGTACGTACGGAATTCGGCGCAGTCTAATCAGGCCGCAGTCACCTTACAATGGGTCCTGCTGGCGTTGCGATGTCATCATAGAGAAAAAATGTCGGCGTAAGTTCCGCTGATCCTGCAAAGGGTGTCACCAACGGTCAGTCAGAACCCGCGTCGACCCCTTGATTGAAAGGGCTGCATTGGTTTTAGCACGCTTTTGCGCCCCTGGCACTGACCCGCAACAACTTGCGCCCTGCCCCGGCATTTGGCGCTATCATGGGCGCCTTGAACCAAGACCACGAGATTGCCAACAGATGTCAGAACCAAAAGGTGTAAACGGCTACCTGATCACGAAGCGAGCAGACGGCTGGCACTTGATCAATTTTCACGGTGACAGCGTTGCCGGCGTATTCGAGACCGAAAGCATGGCGATCGCCGTAGCCGAAGTGTTTGTGGATGAGGCAGGCCATGCATCGAGCAAGCGGCCGAAAACCAAGTAAGCCTCGTTGCATTGCTTTGAAAGCCCCGTTAAGCGGGGCTTTTTTGTGGCTGCTGCCCAGGCATCTTCACCGCCACTGCCCCCGAAGCCCGGTTAGTTGTTTCGCGCTATTAACGTCTATTGATTTTCACTGTATGTCATCCCATTCTTACAGCCATCACCCTAACTGAATTATTCGCGTTTAGCCGCATGTAGTTCAATTCTTACAGCCTAAACCAAAGTTTTGGCAAAATGCCATATTCTTCCTATTAGTCGCGATACTGCCTGCCCACATTAATAAGCGAATGTGACGACTTACTTTTTCAAGCCGCCATCACACAATCGTTTCCGCTTCAAACGTGCGCCCAAATGGCAATACAACTAGTTGGAAAGTTAAATCTTCTGATTGGTATTCGGCTGACGATCAGCCGGGTTTGCTGCAGGCCACGTTTGAGGTGAAAAGTCAGTCCCACGCCAACGGGTGGCGGGGGCTCTTCCATGACATTTTTATGTGGGCATCTGCAAATGAAAACTAAGTTCAAAGCTGCACTGTTAACCATCGGGCTGTTCGCGGGCTCCATGTCCGGGGCTCACGCGGCAGATGGAACAGTTACTTTTCTGGGATCGGTGCACTCGGGTGCCTGCTCTATCAAGCCTGAATCCGTGGATCAGACCATTCACCTGGGCGCCATCGCCAAGCATCAATTGCAAACCGGCGGCAAGTCTGAGGCTCGCCGTGTGCTGATTGAGCTGGAAGGTTGCGACCTGACGGACCTGACCGATAACACCGTGACCACGACCTTCACCGCAGCCCCGTCGACCGATGTGCCTGGCGCGATCGGCACCGTCGGCACCGCAGGCCGCGTCGGCATCATGATGACCCATGGCGGCAGCCCTATCCAACTGGGTGTGGCAACCACTCCCCAGGCCATTTCCACCGGTGACAACACGCTGGAATTCGGCGCCTTTGTCCAAGGCGCGGCGACCGGCGACATCGTGCCGGGTGACTTCAGTGCAGTCACCAATTTCACCTTGGCTTATCAGTAAGTAGCCCCCCCGCCACTACAAGGTGGCGGGGGGAACGGGTGGGAGATAAAGGTGAAAAAACTCATAAGTCTGGCCATGAGCTCGTCATTGGCGGTGGTCATCAGCCCTTGGGTGTTCGGGCAGGAGCCTGCGCAAGGTGAAGGGGTCATCACGCTTGGTGGCAGGGTCGTCGACTCCGCGTGCGGGTTGGAATTGACCAGTGCCGATCAAACCATCGAGATGCCCGCCGAGCCCATTGGCCGGCTGTTGCGAAATGCGCTGGGCGAACCACACCCCTTCGATTTGCGCCTGGTCAACTGCTCATTGACGCGCCCGGACCCTTCACGCCCGGGTGCAACGCTACCCGACTGGGAGCATTTGCGGGTGACGTTCGACGGCCCGCGCGACCGGGACGGTCGCTCCTTTGCTGCCTTCGGCGATTCACAGGGTGTTGCCTTTCACATCTGGGATTCGGCCGGCCAGGAGAGCGTGCCGGGCGAGCCGATGGCGCCGCATCCCTTGGCGGAAGGCGACATGACACTTCACTACACGCTGCGGCTGGTGGGTAACGGGCTGCCTTTGGCGCCGGGCGCTCACCGTGTCGCCGTGCGGTTCAAGTTGGAATACTTTTGAACATTGATGGGTTGCTTTCATGCTGAATGCGTCGAAGATCAAACATACGCTGCGCCCCACGCTGTTTGGCGGGCTGATGTCACTGGCAGGCACAGCCTTGAGTGCCGGGGATATCGAATTCAATACCGACGTTCTTGACCTGAATGATCGCACCAATATTGATTTGTCGCGGTTTTCGCGTAGCGGTTTCATTCTGCCCGGCACCTACACAATGCTTGTGCAGATCAACGGCCAGGCGCTTTCCGAGCAGTCGGTGGCGTTTTATCCTCCCGATGATGACCCGAAGGATAGCCAGGCATGCTTGTCCGCGGAGCTTGTGGCACAACTGGGCCTGAAGGCGTCCGAAGCAGCCAAGCTCACGGGGTGGAAAGGCGACGAGTGCCTGGATATCCAAGGCTTGCCAGGTGCCGAGGTGAGTGCAGATCTGGCCACCTCCACATTGAGCATCAACCTGCCCCACGCCTACCTTGAGTACAGCGCTCTTAATTGGGATCCGCCTGCACGCTGGGATGAAGGCGTGCCAGGGCTGCTGATTGACTACAACCTGACGGCGCAGTCCAACGCCCAAAAAAACGAGCGGACCCGCAACCACCTCAGTGGTAACGGCACCCTGGGGGCCAATGCCGGAGCCTGGCGCCTGCGGGCCGACTGGCAGGGGCGGGTCGACAGCGCAAGAGACCGTTCTGCCGGGGAACAGAAGCTGGAGTGGAGCCGCTATTACGCTTACCGCGCCATCCCTTCATTGAAAGCGCGCCTGGTGGTTGGGGAAAACTACCTGTATTCGGACCTGTTCGACAGCTTCCGCTTTACCGGCGCCGCGCTGAACTCGGACGAAAGCCAGCTGCCACCCAACCTGCGCGGTTATGCGCCTGAGGTGGTTGGGTTGGCCAAGACCAACGCCAGGGTGGTCGTCAGCCAACAAGGGCGTGTGTTGTATGAAACCCTGGTGGCGGCCGGCCCCTTTCGCATCCAGGACCTCAACGATGCGGTCACCGGTACGCTGGATGTGCGGGTGGAAGAGCAGGACGGTTCAGTGCAGACCTTCAAGCTCAACACCGCTGGCGTGCCTTACCTGACGCGCCCTGGGCAAGTTCGATACAAGCTGGCGACCGGGCGGCCATCGGACCTTCAATATGGCGCTGACGGCAACTTTTTCGGCACCGGCGAATTCTCCTGGGGCGTGAGCAACGGCTGGTCGTTGTTTGGCGGCGCCATAACCGATAACAACTACCGGGCGGCCACTGTTGGTGCAGGCCGCGACCTGTTGGTGTTGGGCGCTTTATCGCTGGATGTCACCCAATCTCACGCTAACCTGTGGAATCAAACGCTCTCAGGCAAATCCTACCGCCTGCAATATTCGAAGAACTTTGAACAGTACGACAGCCAAGTCACCTTCGCCGGTTATCGGTTCTCCGATAAGAACTTCCTGAGCATGAGTGAATACCTCGATGCTCGTCATTACGGCATGAACGGCGAACTTGCCGGGCGCGGACAACATGACGAATTCGGCCAATATGCCGCCGAGTTCAAACCCATCGGCGGTAGCAAGGCGCTTTATACGGCGACCGTTAACAAGCAGTTCCGTGACTTGGGTGCCACGGTGTACGCCAGTTATAACAAACAGACTTACTGGTCGCGCCCAGCCAGCCAGCGCTGGAACTTGTCGGTGTCTCGCTACTTCAATGTTGGCACCGTCAAAAACATGAGTTTATCACTCAACGTCTATCGCACCCTGGATTACAACTATAAGGATAACGGCATGGCGCTGACGGTCAGCCTGCCGTTAGGACGCAGCGGCACGCTGTCGCTGGACGCCAGCCGGGCGGCAGGCAAGAACGGCTTTTCAACCCGCTACAGCGATCGCCTCGATGAGCGCAACAGTTACCAACTGACGGCAAGCGATAATTCAGCCAGTGGTTATCTCAGCCACATGGGTGATCAAGCGGACCTGACACTGGCCGCCAGCCGGCAACAAGGCAGTCGCACCAGCCTCAGCCTGTCGGCCCGCGGCGGCGGCACGCTTACGCCACACGGCGCGGCGCTGCATCGTACCAACAGCATGGGCGGCACCCGTTTGATGGTGGATACCGGCGGCGTGCCTGACGTGCCGGTGCGCGGTTACGGCTCGCCGACCCGCAGCAACGCCTTCGGTAAAGCGGTGATCGCCGACCTGAGCAGCTACCAGCGTACGGCGGCCAGCGTCGATCTGGAGAGTTTGCCCAGCAATGTCGAAGCCACGCAATCCGTCGCCCAACTGACCCTCACCGAAGGCGCCATTGGTTATCGCGCCTTGGACGTGATTGCCGGTGAGAAGGCCATGGCAGTGCTACGCCTGCCCGATGGCAGCTCGCCGCCCTTTGGGGCGACGGTCCAGAACGCCAAGCAGCAGGACACCGGCATCGTGAATGACGGCGGCAATGTCTACCTCAGCGGCATTCAAGCCGGTGAACAGATGGTCGTCAGCTGGGGCGGTAACGAGCGCTGCACCCTCACCCTCCCCGACGTCTTGCCCGCTGACGGCTTGAGTAACGCCCTGCAACTGGACTGCCGAATCGCAGCCACCGATCAACCCTTGTCTGCGCCGGCAGAGCTGACCGGCAAGCCCCCCGCTATGGAGACCACATCCTCATGACCCTGTACAAACGCGTCACCCTCTCGACCCTCGCCCTGCTGACGCTCGCCTTGAGCCACAGTGCCAACGCCGCGATCGGCCTGGACCGTACCCGCGTGATTTTCGACGGCGGCAAGGACGCCACCAGCGTGAACATCACCAATAACAACACCCAATTGCCTTACCTGGCCCAGGGCTGGATCGAGAATGAAGAGGGCCAGAAACTCACCACGCCCTTGATCGTGCTGCCCCCGGTGCAGCGCCTGGAACCGGGCAAACAGAGCCAGGTAAAAGTCCAGGCGCTGCCAGCGGCCAAGTCATTGCCCCAGGATCGAGAGACGGTCTACTACTTCAACCTGCGGGAAATTCCGCCGCGCACCGATAAGGCCAACACCCTGCAAATCGCGCTGCAAACCCGGATCAAATTGTTCTACCGACCTCAAGCCATTACGCCCAGCCAGCAGGACCTGTCCAACCCCTGGCAGGAAAAACTGACCCTGACCCGGCAAGGCGAGCATTACCGGGTGAATAACCCGACGCCCTACTACGTGACCCTGGTGGATGCGCGCAGTACCAAGGAGGGCAAGACCGTGGCCGGTTTCGAGCCAGTGATGGTACCGCCCAAAGGCACGCTGATCCTGGGCCCGACTGCCAAAGCCCTGGGCCCTACCCCGCACTTGGCCTACGTCAATGATTACGGCGGTCGTCCGCTGCTGGCCTTCATCTGCAGCGGCGAGACTTGCAAGGTCAACCTGCAAGCAGCACCGCCCAAACAGTAAGTCTGTCGCTGGAGTCAGCCATGAAGTCTCATTACATAAAGGCATTGGGCGGCCTGCTCCTGGTTTTGGGGGGGAGCGCGAAGGCCGAGGATATCGAGGGCATGAATGGCGTGCTGAATATTTCCGGGTCCATGCACGAAACCCCGTGCAGCCTGGAAATGACCTCGCTGCATCAGACCATTGAACTGGGCGACGTCTCCACCAGCCAATTACGCCGCCCCGGCGACCAGGCCAACCAAGTGGCGTTCCAGTTGCGCTTTACCGAGTGCAACCGCACCGCCGGCAGTATCCGCAGTGAACGCACCGGCAACCTGACCTGGAGCGCCTTTCAACCGGTGCTGTCGGTGGCCTTCCTCGCGCCTGCCGATGACGACGATTCGCGCCTGGTCAAAGTACAAGGCATCACCGGCCTGGGGCTGCAGCTGACCGACGCCTTGGGCCGGGACGTACAACTGGGCCAACGCGGCGAACCGCTGTTCTTGCCCCTGGGCGGTAACACCAAGACCTGGAACGTGCGGCCCACGCGCACCGCTGCGCCATTGACCAGCGGGGCGTTCCGGGCCGTGGTGGATTTCAGGCTCAATTATGAGTAAGGGCAAAACCATGGCTAAGTCATACGGCCCCTGGGCCGTGTTTATGGGCAGCGGCCTGCTCTGGGCACTTAGCCTGGGTGCGCAGGCCGAGACCAACCTGACCATCCGCGCGGTGATCGTTGCGCCGCCGCCGTGTGTCATCAACAGCGGAAGTACGCTCGACGTGCCTTTTGGCAATGACCTGCTGACCTCGCGAGTCGACGGGGTCAACTACCGTCGTGGCGTGCCGTACACCGTCACCTGCAACGCCCCTTTCAGCAACGCGCTGACCCTGGAACTCAGGGGCACGGGCGCCGCATTCGACAGCCGCGTGCTGGTCACCCGCAAGCCGGACCTTGGGGTGAAGCTGTTCGTCAATGGCGCCGATTGGCCATTGAACACGGCAGTGAATTTCACCTACCCCAACGTACCGGTGGTGCAGGCGGTACCGGTCAAACGCCCGGGCAGCACGCTGACCGGAGGCGCATTCGATGCCGCCGCCACCCTCGTGGTCGATTATCAATGAAGAGGAATGACCAATGATCTGTTGGCCGCAGCGAGCGTTGCTCGCCTTGTGCTCCCTGGGCCTGTGCAGTGCTGCATCGGCCAATCTGACGTTCAGCGGCACACTCAACGAACCTCCCCCATGCACGATCGATGCGGGCAACACCATCGAGGTAGATTTTGGCGATGTCGGGATCAAGCGCGTCGACGGTGTGCAATACCGCAAAGGCGTGGGCTACACCATCAACTGCGGCATCGACACGCTGCCATGGGCGCTGAAGTTGAGTGTCAATGGCACGGCAACCACGTTTGACGGTGCTGCAGTACAGACGAGTGTACCGGCGCTGGGTATCCGGGTTTTCCAGAACAACCTGCCATTTTCACTCAATACGCCACTGGAAATCAGCCTGTCGTCACCGCCGGTACTGGAAGTGGTCCCGGTCAAACAGCCGGGGGCAACCCTGGCACCCGCACGGTTTACGGCGGTGGCTACGCTGTTGGCCGAATACCAGTAGGAGTCGAACCCATGGGACACAAACACCATAAGAACTGGCCGTGTACCGCGCTGATACTGACCTTGGGCCTGATCTCCGACGCAAAAGCGGCGGACAACCTCAGTTTCAAAGGCAACCTGGTTGAAGAAGCATGCACAATTCGCCCCGGCGACGAGGCCATCACCTTGGAACTGTGGGACGTTACCAGCAAGCATCTCTATATCAACACACGTACTCAGGGTAAAAATTTTCGGCTGCACCTGGAGGACTGCGATACCACTATCGGCAAGACGGTCAACATCCTGTTCGGCGGTCGGGAAAACATGGCGCTCCCCGGATTGCTCGCTCTGGATCCTGGCAGTGGCGCCACCGGTGTCGCCGTCGGCCTAGAGACATTGAGCAACAAACCACTGCCTTTGAATCAAGTCAGCGACGATCAGGTGTTAAGTGAGGGCAGCAATGTCATTGAACTTAAGGCTTATCTGCAGGGTGAGCCCCAGGCCATCCAGGACAAAACCATAGGGCAAGGTGCGTATACGGTGACTTCCACTTTCACGCTCGATTATCCCTAACCTCAAAACGCTTCCGGGCAGCTTGCCCTGCTCGTTGATGACTTATAGGCAAGTGCCTGGAAGAAGAGCAACAAGAGATCAATATGAAACGACTCTATGGAGCCCTCGTGCTTCTCGTGCTGACAAGTGTCACTACAACCGCTCAGGCCGTCGACTGTCGAGTCAATGGCGGGCCATGGCAAAATGGCAACCCTAACTTGCAAGTCCCCGTTACGGTCACACTGAGCGCAGACCGTACCAGGATCACATTGGAAGGTGCACGGTTGGAATGTCGGTTTACTTATAGTGGAGGCCCTGCCTGGCATGCCGACTATTGGGCATCCGGAAGCGCTGCAGGCACCGCTTGGACCCCAGGCCCCAAGTTCACCGGCGAGCGCACCGGCCTGCGCATCAATGGTGCTCACTACAACACGCCGGTTCCCTCGGGTATAGGGATAGTCACCGTACCCAATAACGGAGTCTTTTACCCGATCAATGTCACGCCCTATATCCTGGTGCGTAACTATCCGGCCAATCCGATCGATGTTCGGATTGGCGATAACCTTGGAATCTTGCGTCTTACCGCCACCAACAACTACAACTCAGAGTCGGCGAATCTGACGGTTACGTACACTGCGGCGAACAACTTCACCGTTTCGCCATCAACATGCACGATCAATAATAACAATCCCATCGAAATAAACTTCGGCAATGTACACCAGCGGGGCATAGGCACCGATCCCTTGACCACCACCATCCGCAGTGACCGCAGGCTCACCTACTCATGTCCGGATGGCGGGGTTAACACACCGATCACCATTACTTACAAGGGCACGCCCTCATCGTTTGACAATCGGCTCTTGACGATGAGTAACCCGGACGTAGGGACCGCGTTGGTTCGTGCAGGGTCGGCGGTTCGGGTCAATGGCTCGTTTCTGACTCGCATTACCAACAGCGCAGGCGGCGATGACGTGACCTTTACGCTGGTGCGGCGAGCCGGGTCACTGCCCACCGCAGGGGCTGTCAGCGGCAGCGGTGTGCTGGTGATGGGGGTGCCGTAAGTCAGTAAGGCTAAGCGCCAAGTCAGCCCGGGAGGTGTGCCGTTGCAGATCTTGTTTTCTGAGACTGCACACCATGTGGCAGTTCGCTATAATCCGCGCCAACGCCCCACGACAGTGTCAGCGCCCTCCACTTCTTCTCGACGATGACTTCTATGAACAAAATTCTGGCACTGACCGCAGTACTGGCACTGGCCGGCTGCACCACCACTTCAGACACCTTGCTGAAAAATGGCGAACAAGGCTTGACCATTGACTGCTCGGGCGAGGCCAACTCATGGGCCAGTTGCTACGAGAAAGCTGACGCCTCCTGTGCCGGCACCGGTTACCGCATTGTCGGCACCAATGGCACGCCAGCCCTCAAGGAAAGCGACAAGACCCTGGGCCAGGACGTGGGCAACTTCAAAGGCCGCAGCGTGGTGGTGGTCTGCAAGTAACGCTGCTACAGGTGCACTTCAGCGAACTTGATCCCCAGGCCACGCAGGGTTTCGATCAGGTCATCCAGGCGCGCGAATGACTCGACCTCATCCTGCTCGTCCACCAGGAAGTAGCTGCGCCCGCCGCTCTTCTTGAAAAACACGATCCACTCGCCCAAATCGGCGGGGTTCTGGATGACATGGGTGGCCGAAATCTGCCCTTCGGCATGGTGGGCTTTGACGTGGTCTCGTTTCATAACGGGCTTTCCAGAAAAAACAAATGCCGCTCAAACCCCAGGTTTGAGCGGCATCTTTGTAGTGAATGCCCGACAGTTTAACGGATACGTACCGTCCCTGCAGGGTAAGGGCTTTTTTATCGGGAGTGAGGGATGAGCCTGTGGCTCAACCGGAAATGCATTCTTCCCCCGCCTTCTTCACGTCGCCCGGGCGGATGGGCACATTGGACATGCTTTCATAAAGCTTGATGCTGCTACCGCTGGAGCGGTCTTCGATTTCAAAGATTGCCGAAGGGTCTGCCGAGAACTTCTGCGGCACGATCACCTGAATGCCATCTTTATGGGGCTCGATCTGCGGCGGCCGACGGGTCGCCTCCAATTTGCGCACCACACACGCTGCATATTCCTGCGGCTTCTTCCCTGAGATGACCACCAATGTTGGCGGGGTCTGCTTGATATCTGCAACCGAAGCACACCCACCTATTGCCAAGGCCAGCACCAACACACTCCACTTCATACAAAAACCTCCGATAAAGACCCTACGACAGCGGGGATGGTAATTTTCTCCCATCAACGTAGGATTTATCTGTGATAACTCGGTAAATAACTGTTTTAAATTGTCGAAGTCGTCGACGACGGCCCGATAATAAACGCGCTGGGGCTGATAAACTCCATCTTAACCTACGTATCGTTCTGATTTTTCAGAAAAAGCCCTTCTGGAGACACCCCCATGAAATTCATCCACCAGCGTGAGCACCTCAACGAGGGAGACATTGTCGTCATCGAATGCTCGCAGACCTGCAATATTCGCCTGATGAGCGATGCGAACTTTCGCAGCTTCAAAAATGGTGGCCGCCATACCTACCACGGCGGCGCATTTGATAAATTCCCGGCCAAGATCACCGCGCCCAGCACCGGGTTCTGGAACATCACCCTGGATGTGGTGACCCGTCGCGCCATCAGCGTGACCCGCAAGCCTGCGTTGTCCCACAAGATCCGTATCGTTCGTCGTACCAGCAGCAAGCTGAGCTGACCCGAACACCTGACAGGAAAAAAGCTGTGAACACCACAACCAAATACGTCATCAAGTACAAGCTCAACGGCGAACGCCGCTTTGAATTTGCCCAGTTGCAAAACAACAGCGTCGAAGAAGCCAAGCAGGCGCTGGCAAAAATTCATGATGCCAGCGACGAAATCACCGACATCAATGTGAGCAAGGCGCTGTAAGCCATGCCAGGCCCTACCGTCGATTTGTTTGCCGATGAGTCCCTGCAACAGCCTGCCGGGCGCGAGCAAATTGGCGAAGAGTCCTATGTACTGAGGGGCTATGCCCTGCCCTGGATCGAGCGGTTATTGCCTGAACTGCGGCGTGTCCTGGCTCAATCACCGTTTCGGCAGATGGTTACCCCCGGCGGCTTTACCATGTCGGCGGCGCTGAGCAGTTGTGGCGAGCTGGGCTGGACCACCGACACTCGTGGCTATCGCTACAGCCCACTCGACCCGCGCAGCCAGCAACCCTGGCCCGTCATGCCCGACACATTGCGCCACCTGGCGGTGGCAGCGGCTACCGAGGCCGGCTTCAGAGGTTTTCTACCGGATGCCTGCCTGATCAACCGTTATGTACCGGGGGCGAAAATGTCCCTGCACCAAGACAAGAACGAGCGCAACTACGGCGCGCCCGTGGTCTCGGTCTCCCTGGGGCTGCCCGCGATTTTCCTGTTCGGTGGGCATGAGCGCAACGATAAACCCCAAAAGGTCTCTTTGTTCCATGGTGATGTGGTGGTGTGGGGCGGCGTCGATCGCCTGCGCTTTCATGGTGTGATGCCGGTCAAGGACGGCGTGCATCCGATCATGGGCCCGCAGCGCATCAACCTGACCTTTCGCACCGCTGGTTAATTTGACCGCAAGCTTCGGAGTGTCGAGCGCGAGCGGCAGGCTTAATCTGCCCCTGAACCGTCAAGAGTGCAGGCCATGAACAACGAACACGATCCGCGCTGGGCTGCCATTATTGCCCGTGATGCCAAAGCCGACGCCTTGTTTGTTTACGGCGTAAAAACCACCGGCGTGTATTGCCGCCCCAGCAGCGCTTCGCGTGTGCCGCGCCCGGAGAATGTCGAGTTTTTCGACACGCCGGCGCAGGCCGAGGCCGCCGGTTATCGTCCCAGTAAACGCGCTGCCGGCGACCAGACCCAGTTGGCCGCTCACCATGGGCAATTGGTGGCCGAGGCCTGTCGGCAAATCGAACAAGCCGAAACCCCGCCTAGCCTGGACGTGCTCGCCCGATGCGCCGGGCTGAGTCCGTTTCACTTCCACCGTGTATTCAAAGCCAACACCGGGCTGACCCCCAAGGCTTACGCCAGCGCCCTGCGTTCGCGCAGAGTGCGCGACGGCCTCAAGGGCCAGCATTCGGTGACAGACACCCTGTACGACGCAGGCTTTAATTCCAATAGCCGCTTTTATGAGGCCGCCGACCAAGTGCTCGGCATAAAACCCCGAGACTACAAAGGCGGCGGCGCCAATAACACCATCCGCTTTGCCGTTGGCCAGTGCTCGCTGGGGGCGATTCTGGTGGCGCAAAGCCAACGTGGCGTGTGTGCGATTTTATTGGGTGATGATCCGGACAAACTGGTGCGCGACCTGCAAGACCAGTTTCCCAAGGCTGAGTTGATCGGCGCGGATCAGGGTTTCGAACAACTGGTTGCCCACGTCGTTGGCTTTGTCGAGGCCCCTGCCGTGGGCCTGGATTTGCCCTTGGACCTGCGCGGCACGGCCTTTCAGGAACGGGTGTGGCAGGCGTTGCGCGAAATCCCTGCGGGCAGCACCGCCAGCTATGCGCAGATAGCCGACCGTATCGGCGCGCCCACCTCCTTTCGTGCCGTGGCCCAGGCATGTGGAGCCAACCACTTGGCGGTGGCGATTCCCTGTCATCGCGTGGTGCGCAGTAATGGCGAGCTGTCGGGCTACCGTTGGGGCGTGGAGCGCAAGCGCCAGTTACTTGAGCGCGAAACCCATCCCCACAAAACGCCGCTTCCGTCCAGTGAATAAAACAGACTGGCCGGGGGCCGATTGCCCTGCTAAAACAGCGAAAAGCCCCACTGACGCTGGAGACGCACCCCATGAGCACCTGGCCAGACACCCGCATTCTTGACCTGTTGGGCATTGAGATGCCGATCATCCAGGCGCCGATGGCTGGCGCGACGACCACCGCCATGGTCATCGCCGCCCAGCAAGCCGGTGCCCTGGGCTCCATGCCCGCCGCAGCATTGAGCCTGGAGCAACTGCGCGACGCCTTGGCTCTCATTCGCCAGGCCAGTCATGCGCCGCTGAACGTCAACTTCTTCTGCCATCAACCGCCCGCTGCCGACGAAGCGCGGGACAGGGCTTGGAAGGCCTTGCTGCAACCTTACTACCATGAGCTGGGCGCCGACTTCGATGCGCCAACGCCGGTATCCAACCGCGCGCCGTTCAATGACGCAGCCTGCCAGGTGGTGGAAGAGTTTCGGCCAGAAGTAGTGAGTTTTCACTTTGGCTTGCCAGAGAAGTCCTTACTCGACCGGGTAAAAGCCACCGGTGCCAAGGTGCTGTCATCGGCCACCACCGTCGAGGAAGCCGTGTGGCTGGAACAGCACGGCTGCGACGCGATTATTGCCATGGGTATTGAAGCCGGAGGGCATCGTGGCCTGTTCCTCAGCGATGACCTCAACAGCCAGATCGGCTTGATGGCGCTGCTGCCACAGATTGTCGACGCGGTCAGCGTGCCGGTGATCGCCGCGGGCGGAATCGCCGATGCGCGCGGCATTGTTGCGGCCTTTGCCCTCGGTGCTTCGGCAGTGCAGATCGGCACGGCGTACCTGTTCACTCCCGAAGCCACTGTAAGCGCCTCCCATCACCACGCGCTGCGCCATGCCCAGGCCAGCGAAACCGCGCTGACCAACCTGTTTACCGGCCGCCCGGCGCGGGGCATCGTCAACCGGGTGATGCGTGAACTCGGCGCAATCAACCCCGCTGCGCCGGCGTTCCCCAAAGCCGGAGGCGCATTGATGCCGCTCAAGGCCAAGGATGAAGCCGGTTTCAGCAACCTGTGGGCGGGCCAGGCCCTGGGGCTGGGCAAAGACCTGTCCACCTATGACCTGACCCGCGAATTGGCCGAGCACGCGATAGCCAGATTCACCCGCGACTGACCTCAGCAGCCACTTGGTGCTGTACCGGCAATAGCTTACCGCTATATATTCCCATACATAGCGGTAAGCCTTTTTACCTACAACCTGCCGTACACCTTCAAGGAGTTGCTTCATGATGACCCGCGTTTCGCGCCTGGCCCCCCTGCTTGCCGCCTTTGCCTTGGGTACGGCCCATGCCGATGAAGTGCAGGTGGCCGTGGCCGCCAACTTCACCGCCCCGATCCAGGCGATTGCCGCCGACTTCGAGAAAGACACCGGCCATAAACTGGTCGCGGCTTACGGTGCCACCGGGCAGTTCTACACCCAGATCAAGAACGGCGCACCGTTTGAAGTATTCCTCAGCGCCGATGACACCACCCCGCAAAAACTCGAAAGCGAAGGCGCTACCGTCAAGGGCTCACGCTTTACCTACGCGGTCGGCACCCTGGCGCTGTGGTCGGCCAAAGAAGGCTATGTGGATGCCATGGGCGAGGTGCTGAAGAAAAACCAGTTCAAGCACTTGTCCATCGCCAATCCAAAAGCTGCACCCTACGGCCTGGCCGCCACCCAAGTACTGGCCAGAGAAGGCTTGACCGACAAGGTCAAGGACAAGCTCGTCGAAGGCCAGAACATTACTCAGGCCTACCAGTTTGTCTCCACCGGCAACGCCGAGTTGGGTTTTGTCGCCTTGTCGCAGATCTACAAAGACGGCAAAGTCACCGGCGGTTCGGCGTGGATTGTTCCGGCCTCCCTGCATGACCCGATCAAACAGGACGCCGTGATCCTCAACAAGGGCAAGGACAGCGCCGCTGCCAAGGCCCTGGTGGACTACCTCAAAGGCCCGAAAGCGGCTGCCGTTATCAAATCCTACGGTTACGAGCTGTAAATGCCGCTGTCGAGTGCTGATTTTTCTGCGATCTGGTTGACCCTCAAACTGGCCTCGCTGACCACCCTGATCCTGTTGATCATCGGCACACCGATCGCCCTGTGGCTATCGCGCACCCGTTCCAAGTGGCGCGGCCCCATCGGCGCAGTGGTCGCACTGCCGTTGGTGTTGCCGCCAACGGTCATCGGCTTCTACTTGCTGTTGGCCATGGGGCCCAACGGTTACGTCGGCCAGTTCACGCAGTGGCTGGGCCTGGGCACCCTCACCTTCAGCTTCGCCGGGCTGGTGATTGGCTCGGTGATCTACTCCATGCCCTTCGTGGTGCAGCCGTTGCAGAACGCGTTTTCTGCCATCGGTACGCGCCCGCTGGAAGTGGCCGCGACCTTGCGCGCCAACCCGTGGGACACGTTTTTCACGGTGATCCTGCCGCTGGCACGCCCTGGGTTTATCACGGCCTCGATCCTGGGCTTTGCCCATACCGTTGGTGAGTTCGGCGTGGTGCTGATGATCGGCGGCAATATCCCGGACAAGACCCGTGTCGTCTCTGTGCAGATCTACGACCACGTCGAAGCCATGGAATATGCCCAGGCCCATTGGCTGGCAGGCGCCATGGTGGTGTTCGCTTTCCTCGTGTTGCTGGCGCTCTATTCCAGCCGTAAAACCAAGATGGGCTGGAGCTGACCGCGATGATGGATATACGCCTGCACCTGAAATACTCCGCCTTTACCCTGGATGTGGACCTGCAATTGCCCGGTCGTGGCGTGAGCGCGCTGTACGGGCATTCTGGCTCCGGCAAGACCACTTGCCTGCGCTGCATCGCCGGATTGGAACGCGCCGAACACGGCTTTGTACAAATCAACGACGAGGTCTGGCAAGACAGCCGCACAGGCCTGTTTATACCGCCGCATAAACGTGCGCTGGGCTATGTGTTCCAGGAGGCTAGCCTGTTTCCTCACCTGTCGGTGCTCGCCAATCTGGAGTTCGGCCTCAAACGTATCCCACGCCCGCAACGCCGCGTGGACATGGCCCAGGCCACTGAACTGTTGGGCATCGGGCACCTCCTTGAGCGTCACCCGCAACACTTGTCCGGCGGCGAGCGCCAGCGCATCGGCATCGCCCGCGCCTTGCTCACCAGCCCCAAGTTGTTGTTGATGGATGAACCGCTGGCGGCCCTGGACAGCCAGCGCAAAAGCGAGATATTGCCTTACCTGGAACGCCTGCACGACGAGCTGGATATCCCGGTGCTCTACGTCAGCCATGCCCAGGACGAAGTGGCGCGACTGGCCGACCATATCGTCTTGCTCAGCGACGGCAAGGCCCTGGCCAGCGGCCCTATCGGCGAGACCCTGGCGCGCCTCGACCTGCCCCTGGCGCTGGGCGACGATGCCGGCGTGGTGATCGCCGGCAGCGTCGTTGCCTACGACGCGCACTATCAGTTGCTCACTCTGCAGTTGCCCGATTGCCCGTTGCAGATGCGCGTAGCCCATGTTCCGCTGGCGGTGGGCAACCCGCTGCGGGTCAAGGTCCAGGCGCGGGATGTAAGCCTGAGCCTGCAGGCCCAAGAACACAGCAGCATCCTCAACCGCTTGCCGGTGACCGTCACCCAGACTGTCGGCGCGGACAACAGCGCCCATGTGCTGGTGCGCCTCGACGCCGGCGGCACGCCCTTGCTGGCACGCATCACGCGCTTCTCCCACGACCAGTTGCAACTGCATCCGGGCCAGACACTGTGGGCGCAAATCAAGGCGGTGGCGGTGCTGGCTTAACCATTTGGCACGACCGCAGGGTGCTGCGGTCAATCAGACATACCGGCCTGATTTGTTGCCAAGGAACCCGCCCCATGCCTGACTCTTCGTTACCCGCCGACCTGCCCCGCGACCTGCATTATGTGGATGACACCCAGCCCGGCATCCGCCGAAAAAAAGTGCGGGGCACGTTCCAGTATCTGAACGCCAAGGGCGAGCGCATTACCGACGCGGACGAAATCAAACGCCTGAACGCCTTGGCGGTGCCGCCCGCCTACACCGATGTGTGGATCTGCGCCGACCCTCGCGGCCACTTACAAGCCACCGGCCGCGACGCCCGTGGCCGCAAGCAATACCGTTACCACCCACGCTGGCGCGAGGTGCGCGACAGCGACAAGTACTCGCGCTTGCAGGCTTTTGGCGCCGCTTTGCCCAAATTGCGCAAACAACTCGAAGCACAAATCGCCGAGCCGGGGTTTACCCGCGAAAAGGTGTTGGCCACGGTGGTGATGTTGCTGGACGCCACGCTGATCCGCGTCGGCAATACCCAATATGCCCGCGAAAACAAATCCTACGGCCTGACCACCTTGCGCAACCGCCATGTGGACATCAAGGGCAGCGAGATCCAGTTCCAGTTTCGTGGCAAGAGTGGCGTGGAGCATCAAGTCAGCGTCAAGGATCGGCGCCTGGCCCGGGTGGTCAAGCGCTGCATGGAGTTACCGGGGCAAAACCTGTTCCAGTACCTGGACGAAGACGGGGAGCGGCATACCGTCAGCTCCCAGGACGTCAACGACTACCTGCACCGCCTGACCGGCGAAGATTTTACCGCCAAGGACTACCGCACCTGGGCCGGCACAGCGATGGCGCTGGCGGTGTTGCGCGAATTGGCGTGGCAGCCCGAATCCGACGCCAAGCGGCATGTGGTGGCGATGGTCAAGGATGTCGCCCGGCAGTTGGGCAACACGCCAGCGGTGTGCCGCAAGTGCTACATCCACCCGGCGGTGCTTGAGCATTTCAGCCTCGGTGAATTGTCTAAGCTGCCCAAGCCGCGAGTGCGCAAAGGCCTGAAAGCCGAAGAAGTCGCGCTGGCGATGTTTCTGGAAAAACTGGCCGAAGACTTGCCGCACAAAGTTAACGTGGGTTAGGCTCTGCCTCCCTTCTGACTCACGGGATGACCGCCGACGTGAACATCTAAGCCTTCCAAAATGTATCTGCAACGAGCCGCCTGGCGTGCTTGTTGGCCTGTTCGACATTTTTTTGGAGGTGCTGATGACTGACGTCAAACGGCTGCCCGCGCTTGTTTCCCTGCAACACCTGTCTTTCCAGTTCGCTAATGGCGAAACCTTGCTGGCCGACGTGAGCCTGTCCATTGATCAAACGCCTACCGGTATCGTCGGGCGCAATGGACGGGGCAAAAGTATCCTGGCGAAGTTGATGGCCGGGGTGCTGCTACCCTCCTCCGGCACGTTGAAAAAACCGCCCAATGTTGCCTATGTGCCCCAGGCCATCGCGGTTCAAGCTGGACAAACCATCGCTGATATCACCGCAACTGCCGCTGCCTTGGCAGCCCTTGCACGTATGGCCCAGGGCGATGCACGCCTCGGTGATCTGGAGCTGATCGACGATCGCTGGGACCTCGCCGAACGCCTGCGCCAGGCGCTGGATGCAGCGGGTTTGCCGACCCTCAGCGCCAGTACCCCGGCCGATCAACTCAGCGGCGGCCAACTCGCCAGGGTCGCGCTGATCGGGGCGTTGTTAGCTGCGCCGCAGTTGCTGATTCTGGATGAACCCAGCAACCACCTCGACGCTGCCGGGCGAGATTGGCTGTTGCGCGTACTGGGCGCTTGGCGCGGCGGGCTGGTGGTGGTTAGCCATGATCGGCAATTGCTCAACACCATGGGCCGCATCATCGAGCTGTCGCCCCTGGGCATTCAGGTGTATGGCGGCAACTACGATGCCTATCGCCAGCAACGCGACACCCACCAGCAGGCCGCGATTGCTGAGTGGGAACAGGCGCGTCTGGCCCGCAGCCGCGAGCGTCGGCGCCTGCAGAAAGATCACGACGACCTGCAGCGCCACGCCGCACGCGCACGTAAACAGGCCGAGACCGCCAACGTCGACCGTTTTACCAAGGCGCGCTGGAAAAGCGCAGCAAAGGAGGTCGTCAGCAGCGTGCGCAGCGTCCATGATGCGTGCAAAAACCAGCTGGACGCCCAGGTACGCCAGGCTTACCAGCGCGTGGTGGATGAGACGCCCACACTGCTCGCATTACCAAGCTCGACCGTCCCCAATGGCCGCCAGGTACTGGTGCTGGAGCAGGCGCAATTGCCCTGGCTTGATCCCCTGGCACCCGCCAGCTACCTGACGCTCAACCTGACAGGCCCGGCTCGCGTTGCCGTACGTGGGCCGAACGGTTGCGGCAAATCGACCTTGCTCAAACTGCTAGCCGGCCACTGGCAGGCGGTCAGTGGCGAGTGCAGCGTAGCGGTGCCCAGTGCGTACATCGATCAGCACCTGGCGCTGCTGGACGACCGGCGCAGCCTTGTCGAACAACTTAATCTGCTCGACACGCCGTTGGCCGAAGCCGAACTGCGCACACGTCTGGCGTTGTTGCAGTTGGACGCGTTGCGGGTTACGCAGCCGGCAGGGCAACTCAGCGGCGGCGAGCGCTTGAAAGCTGCGATGGCCGTAGCCTTGTGGCGTGAAACACCGGCGCAATTGCTGCTGTTGGATGAACCCACCAACCACCTGGACCTGGAGTCAGTGCAAGCGTTTGAGCAGGCATTGAAGGGGTTTACCGGCGCGCTGCTGGCCGTATCACACGACGAGGCATTCTTGCAGGCGATCGAGCCGACTCACCATCTGACGTGGCACGCCACCGGCTGGCAACTGGAGCGTGTCTGAGGTCATTGCGCGGACAGGCAAAGCGTCCTACGGTAGTGGCCGGATAATCTCACCGAGGAAAACGGCCCCATGCTGCCTTCGTCCCGCAAGCCTTACACCAATGTCACGCTCGCCCTTCGACAGCGCTGGCGCGGGCGGGTGGGCTTGATGCTGGTGGCCTGTCTGTCGGTGCTGGCGGGCATGACCGATGCCATCGGCTTTATGGCCAGCGGCGATTTCGTCTCCTTCATGAGTGGTAACACCACGCGCCTGGCGGTGGCCATCAGTGCGGGCGACCTGGGGCTCACCGGGCGGCTGGTGTTGCTGGTCGCCACCTTCGTGGTCGGTAATGCCTTGGGCGTGCTGGTCAGCCGTTTCAGCAAGCGCCATGCGTTGCCCTTATTGCTGTGCATCGGCGCCTTGCTCTGCGCTGCGGCGTTGTGGCCATCGACCGACACCTTGCCCGCGTTGCTCGCAGCGATCATTGCCATGGGCATGCTCAACGCGGCCGTCGAGGAGGTGAACGGGTTACCGGTGGGGCTGACCTACGTCACCGGGGCGCTGTCACGCTTTGGTCGCGGGCTGGGCCGTTGGTTATTGGGCGAGCGCCGCAATGGATGGCGCGTGCAATTGATTCCGTGGGGTGGGATGTTCATTGGCGCTGTGATCGGTGCGCTGCTGGAACAGCAGATGGGCCTGCGCGCATTGTGGGTCAGTGGTGCGTTGGCTGGGGCCTTGGGGGTGGCGACACTGTTGATTCCGCGACGCTGGCACTTGGGTTTCATGCCCCGTTGAGATTGGGGTGGAGGAGCTCGTTCGACGTTTAAGCCTCGACATCCGTGTACCGGTAAAGAGCCATCACGTCGAACGAGCGAGTGAATCATAAGCCAATGCCCGGCGGCTGTCCCGCCAGGCGTTTCGGAATATGAATAAGGCAACCGACTTACAGACAAGTGGCCAGTGCTGCCAGGCGACGTTTGGCCGGCATATTGTCCTGAGCAGCATAATAGTTGACCGTAGAACCCGCGCCGGTGCTGAGTACATCGACAAAGTAATCGCCACCGGTGGTGTACACCGTAAAACCACCCGCCTCGGTCGCTTCCTTGAAGCCGCCGGCATCGACGCCGAACACGCTTTCATCCTGCCAGCCGAACTGGATGCACTGGGCAACGACCAGAGTGGCCTTGTCTGACGCCAGGGTTTTGTAGGGGCTGCCTGCGCGCGCCTCCTTCATCTTCGAACCGGCGCAACCGGTCAGTACCGCCAGTATCAATGCGCCCATTACCACTTTGTGCATGCCATTGCTTCCTTGGAAAAACCATGACTCTACCACTGTGCCGAGGCCAACTGACGCGCCCATGAACTTTGTTTCACTGTGAAGGGCAAACACGCCGCCTATAGTGGTCAGGCTCATTTTTTAGAAGTCTCCCTTCTGCCCGCCACCCCGCGGGCTTTTTTTGCCTGGGTATCAGAACCACCAACGGAACAGATAGAACAGCGCCATGCTCAATAGCACGGTGGTCAACACGCTGCGAGTCCAGTACATCAACGCCACGGCGCAGATGCCGGCCAGCAGGTAAGGGTTGGTCGGGCTCAGGTTAAGCCGATGCTCAGCCAGGAAAATAATCGGCCCGCAGATCGCCGTGAGCATGCCCGGCACGGCGAAGCCCAAGAATTCACGCGCGCCGCGATTGAGCCGTACCGGCAAGCGTGGCTCGATAAACAGGTAACGGTTGAAGAACACCACCAAGCCCATGGCCACAATCATCAGGTAAATCATCGTTGCCCCACTCCCAGCCGTTTACAGGCAAACCCCGCGCTCATCCCCAACACACCCGAGACCACCACCGCCGACTCCCAGTGCAGATAACTCAACCAGACCGAGCACAGCAGTGCCACCGCCACGCACACCACTGTGGGCACGTCGCGCACCACGGGGGTGATCAAGGCGATGAAGGTCGCGGCAATCGAGAACTCCAGCCCCAGTTGATCAAGGCCCGGAATGCTTTTACCCAGCACAATGCCGGCGAGGGTGAAGAGGTTCCAGATCAGATAAAACGTCAGGCCGACGCCCAGGGCATACCAGCGATTGAAGGTCTGGCGGTCATAGTGGTTGACCAGGGCAAAGAATTCATCGGTCAACAAAAACCCCAGGCTCATGCGCCAACGGGTGTTGAGCGAAGACAGTGTAGGGCGCATGTGCATGCCATAGAGCAGATGCTGGGATGTGAGCAGCAAGGTGGTCAGCACGATGGAAATCAGGCTGGCACCGCTCTTGACCATGCCGATGGCCACCAGTTGTGCGGCACCGGCAAAGACAATGGCAGACAAGCCTTGGGCTTGCAGCGGGGTAAATTGCGCGTCGATGGCCATAGAGCCGGCCAGCAACCCCCAGGGCGCACAGGCCAGGGATAAGGGAATGACGGCGATGGCGCCGCGGGTGAAGGCGTAATGAGGTAATGCAGTGGGCATGGAAACGGCTCATCGACAGACAGTCGACAAGCATGCCAGCACGAACGAAGGCTTGTCTTGAACGATCTTGCTCAGGCGAGCTTGACCGAAACCTGCTCCACCGAATCCCGGGCTTCGCGCAATTCATACGCATCCTGATTCAGCCGGTGGATGGTATTGAGCAGGCGCTGGCGCAGCACTTCATCGCCAAGTTTTTCCACGGCGCGCATCAGGTCAAAGGCCGCGGTTTCGTTATTTTCCGCGACGGAATCCAGGGTCTTGCGCAGGTTGCGGGTGGCTCGGGTCACGCGGGTCTTCCTTCATCAGCAATGGGCAGGCACGTTAGGACATTTGTGTTTCATTTTAATTTCAAACAGTTGTGGCGGTTTCAAAGGCATTTGATCCATATCAATTGAAACAAGATTTGACCGATATATATGGAAATACGTATATTCAAATATATCTACTTGAAAACCCTTGATCATGTCAGACCTCCTCATCCCGACCGCCCTGTTCAAATGCCTGGCCGATGCCACCCGTGCACGGGTGACCTTACTGATCCTGCGCGAGGGCGAACTTTGTGTGTGTGAGTTGATCCATGCCTTGGACGACAGCCAGCCAAAAATCTCCCGTCATCTCGCGCAATTGCGTAGTTGCGGGCTGCTGGTGGACCGACGTCAAGGGCAATGGATCTACTACCGCATCAATCCGGCACTGCCCGCCTGGGTTACTCAGGTGCTGGACACCACTCTGCAAGCCAACCAGCCATGGTTGCAGGATGACGCACTGCGTCTGAATGCAATGGGCGACAGACCACAACGGGCCAGCACCTGCTGCTGAGCCATCGGAGCTTTTATTCATGCTTGTCGCAATTGCGATTTTCCTCGTCACCATCGTGCTGGTCATCTGGCAACCCAAGGGCCTGGGCGTCGGCTGGAGTGCCACACTGGGCGCGATCCTGGCGCTGGCCTGTGGGGTGATCAGCCTGGCGGACATCCCGGTGGTGTGGCACATCATCTGGAACGCCACCGGCACCTTTGTCGCGCTGATCATCATCAGCCTATTGCTGGACGAGGCCGGCTTTTTCGCCTGGACAGCCCTGCATGTGGCGCGCTGGGGCCGTGGCCGCGGCCGGCGGTTGTTTGCTTATATGGTGCTGTTGGGTGCGCTGGTATCGGCGCTGTTTGCCAATGACGGTGCGGCGTTGATCCTGACACCTATCGTGATGTCGATGCTGTTGGCCTTGCGCTTTTCCCCGGCGGCGACCCTGGCCTTCGTCATGGGCGCCGGGTTTATCGCCGATACGGCGAGCCTGCCATTGGTGGTGTCGAACCTGGTGAATATCGTTTCGGCGGACTATTTCAAGATCGGCTTCAACGAATACGCTGCCGTGATGGTGCCGGTGAACCTGGTCAGCGTGGCCGCGACCCTGGCAGTGCTGCTGTGGTTTTTTCGCCGGGACATTCCCCAGACCTACGACCCGGCCGACCTGGAAGACCCCGCCAGTGCCATTCATGACCCTGCGACGTTCCGCGCCGGTTGGTGGGTACTGGGTATTCTGCTCATCGGCTGTTTCGCCCTGGAACCTCTGGGTATTCCCATCAGTGCGATTTCCGCCGTCTGCGCCGTGCTGCTGCTGGTGATTGCCGCCAAGGGCCACAAGATTTCCACGCGCAAAGTCCTCAAGGAAGCGCCTTGGCAGATCGTGATTTTTTCCTTGGGCATGTACCTGGTGGTGTACGGCCTGCGTAACGCCGGGCTGACCGACTATTTGGCCACCTGGCTCGACACCTTCGCCACCTATGGTGTGTGGGGCGCGGCCATGGGCACCGGGGTGCTGACGGCGCTGCTCTCATCGGCGATGAATAACCTGCCGACGGTACTGATTGGCGCGTTGTCCATCGAGTCCAGCCATGCCGTGGGCGTGGTCAAGGACGCGATGATCTACGCCAACGTGATCGGCAGCGACCTGGGCCCGAAAATCACCCCCATCGGCAGTTTGGCCACCTTGCTGTGGCTGCATATCCTGGCGCGCAAAGGCATCACTATCACTTGGGGTTACTACTTCAAGGTCGGGATCGTGCTGACCTTGCCCGTGCTGCTGATCACCCTCGCCGCCCTCGCCTTGCGCCTGAGCCTCTAAAGGAACGCGCCATGAAAGTCCTGTTCATGTGTACCGCTAACAGCTGTCGCAGCATTTTGTCCGAAGCCATGTTCAACCACCTGGCGCCGCCGGGGTTTGAAGCGATCAGCGCCGGCAGTTTCCCCAAAGGCCAGGTGCTGCCGCGCAGTCTGACGACATTGCAGGCAGCGGGAATCCGCGTTGAAGGCTTGTACAGCAAGGGCAATGACGCCTTCGAAGGCAGCCCGCCGGATGTGGTCATCACCGTGTGCGATAAAGCAGCCGGTGAAGCGTGCCCGGTGTATTTCGGCCCGGCGCTGAAGGCCCATTGGGGCTTGGAAGACCCTTCCGAGGTGCAAGGTGATGAGGCGCAAGTAGACGCTGCATTCAAGGCTACCCTCAACATCATCGCCGCACGCTGCGAGGCGTTTTTTGCGCTGCCCTTTGCACATTTATCGTCGGATGAATTGAAGGCTGAACTCCACCGCATTGCCTCAACACCGCAACCTTTGTAGGAGCGAGCTTGCTCGCAAAAAACTCATAGGCACCGCGTTCATCCAGAAAACACGCGTTATCGTTGACGTTTTTCGCGAGCAAGCTCGCTCCTACAGAGGACGTGGTATCCCCCTCCCGGACTGACGTATGCTCTGGCACTTTCTCGAAAGGAACTGAGCATGCTGTCGATCTTTGTCTATGCGCTGGTATTCGGTTTTGTATTTTGCCTTTCTCCCGGCGCGGTGCTGGCAGAGACCCTGCGACGCGGCTTGCTCCATGGTTTCACACCGGCGCTGATGGTGCAGTTTGGTTCCCTCGTAGGCGATGCGGTTTGGGCAGTGATAGGCCTCACCGGTATCGCACTGCTGATTCAGCATGATGTGGTGCGAGTGCCACTGACGATCGTCTGTGCGCTCTACCTGGCCTGGCTGGGCATCCGCAGCCTGATTGATGCCTGGCAGTTACCCGCGACCGACAACGTCCCTGCCAGCTCAGGCAAAAATGCGTTGGCGGTGGGTGCAGCGATCTCCCTGGCCAACCCGAAGAATATTGTCTATTGGGGTGCCCTGGGCAGCGCCCTGTCGGGCATCGTCGGCACAGCCCCCAGTCACGGGCAGACCCTGATGTTTTTTGCCGGATTCATGCTGGCGTCGGTGCTCTCGTGTTTTCTCACCGCCGCCTTGGTGAACCTGCTGCGCAAGAACGCATCACCTAGCTGGCAACGCGTGAGTTATGCGGCGTGCGGTTTAGTATTGATCTATCTGGCGATACTCGCCGCGCAAGGTATATAAAGTTATCCAGCCCGTAACTTGCACAGGCCTCTTGTCTGAACAAACTCTGAACACGGGCTAATTTAATTAATCATGCGTTGACATTCTGTGACGCCCTGAGTAGATTGCCCGTGCCCGCAACTGGGGCCTTTTTTAAACCTCACAAAAGAAGCCAATGGACACAGTATCTAGTCGCTGTCCGAGCACCGCCTCTGCGGGCATCGGGCGCCAAACCCAGAATATGACAGGACTCGCGTTCCAGGTCCGGTAAGCTGCGCTAGAGCTTGATGCTCCACCGTAACTACCTCACCGGTCGCCCGTCCGGTCCCGAGGTGTGTTATGACCTTCCAACTCATTGCTTTGCCCGATGCACGTACGCTGGCCGCAGCCCTGCGCGACAAGCTGTGCCGCACGCAGGTCAGCTTACCGCCAACCCGCTCGACCTTTGCCACCCCCTCCCCTCAAGTGCGCCCAGCACCGCCGCTGGCGCACTGGCGTATCTGCCCTGAAAGCGGCCACCTGGTGCAGCATTGGGATCATGCCGACCCTCAAGACCCGCAGAGACCCAAGGTTTCCCGCCTGGCGCAAGCGCGCTTGATGCTCGGTCTTTACCTGGGCGCTCGCGCCGCCTGAGCTGGCTGGAAACAGCAACTTTCTTATTGATGACCCTGGAGTTCTTTATGAACAGGTCCAGTAGTAGCCCGCTGCACGTTAGTTAACTAACGCGCTGTTAGCGGGCCCTTCAGAAGTTATGTGAACACCTTATTTAAACCGATCGCGAAGTCCGCGGCTCGGCATGCTTTCGCTCGCCTGTATTCAGGTAAGTACCGGGTATGTTTTGTCGAGAATTGGCGACAGGAGTACAGACAATGAGCGCCGTAAAAAACACGCCTCTGCACAAAAAAAATGGCACCGCCCCCGACACCAAGCTGTCGATGCGCGCCGCCCGTGAAGCCCACAACGGCTTGGCGGCCACCCTCGCCAATGTACGGGCCACCCAGGACGGCCTGACCGAACTGGACGCCTCGGCGCGCCTGCAACGCGAAGGCTATAACGAAGTTGCCCACGACAAGCCGCCACACGCCATCGTCCAGTTCCTGCAGGCACTGAACAACCCGTTCATCTACGTACTATTGACCCTGGGCGGGATCAGCTTTGTGACTGACTGCTGGCTACCGATGCAGGAAGGTGAAGAAGCCGACCCGACCAAGGTCGTCATTATCATGACCATGGTGTTGCTCAGCAGCCTGCTGCGTTTCTAGCAGGAACACCGCTCGGCCAAATCCGCCGAGGCCCTCAAGGCCATGGTACGCACCACCGCCACCGTGCTGCGCCGCGAGCAGGTCGGCGCTCAGCCCATTCTGCGCGAAGTGCCGATGCGCGACTTGGTGGCCGGCGATATCGTGCAGTTGTCTGCCGGCGACATGATCCCCGCCGATATCCGCCTGATCGAGTCCCGCGACCTGTTTATCAGCCAGGCCGTGCTGACCGGCGAAGCCTTGCCGGTGGAGAAGTACGACACCTTGGGCGATGTCACGCAAAAATCCGCCTCTACCCTGGCCGCCGACCAGGGCAATCTGCTGGACTTGCCGAACATCTGCTTCATGGGCACCAACGTGGTCAGCGGTCGCGCCAAGGCCGTGGTAGTTGCAACGGGGCCACGTACTTACTTTGGCTCCCTGGCCAAGGCGATTGTTGGCTCGCGGGTGCAAACCGCCTTCGACCGGGGCGTGAACAGTGTCAGCTGGCTGCTGATCCGCTTCATGCTGGTGATGGTACCCATCGTGTTTTTCCTCAATGGCTTCTCCAAGGGCGATTGGGGCGATGCCTTCCTGTTTGCCCTGGCGGTGGCCGTCGGCCTTACCCCGGAAATGCTGCCGATGATCGTCAGCGCCAACCTGGCCAAGGGCGCTACGGCCATGGCCAAGCGCAAAGTGGTGGTCAAGCGCCTCAATGCGATCCAGAACTTCGGCTCGATGGATGTGCTGTGCACCGACAAGACCGGCACCCTCACCCAGGACAAGATCATCCTCGAGCATCACGTCAATGCCTTCGGCCAGCGCGATGACGCCGTGCTGTCCCTGGCCTGGCTCAACAGCTTTCACCAAAGCGGCATGAAAAACCTGATGGACCAGGCGGTGGTGCAATTTTCGGAACAGAACCCCAAGTTCCAGGTGCCGTTTGCCTACAGCAAGGTCGATGAATTGCCGTTCGACTTTGTCCGCCGTCGGCTGTCGATCGTGGTCAAGGATGCCGCCGGTGACCAGTTGCTGGTGTGCAAGGGCGCGGTGGAAGAGATGCTGAGCATTTCTACCCATGTCATGGAGGCCGGCGAAGCCTTGCCCCTGGATGACCGCCGTCGTGAGGCGCTGCTGGCGCTCGCCAACGACTACAACGAAGACGGTTTCCGCGTGCTGGTGGTAGCGACTCGCAATATCCCTAAAGCGCTGGCACGCCAGCAGTACACCACCAGCGACGAGCGCAACCTGGTGATCCAGGGCTTCTTGACCTTCCTGGACCCACCGAAGGAAACCGCAGGCCCGGCCATTGCGGCGCTGCAACAGATTGGCGTGGCGATCAAGGTGTTGACCGGCGACAACGCCGTGGTCACCAGCAAGATCTGCCGCCAGGTTGGCCTGGAACCCGGCCAGCCGCTGCTGGGCGTGGAAATCGAAGCCATGAACGACGCCACCCTGCTACGCCGCGTGGAAGAACGCACGGTGTTTGCCAAACTCACGCCGCTGCAAAAATCCCGCGTGCTCAAGGCCCTGCAAGCTAACGGGCACACCGTCGGCTTCCTCGGCGACGGTATCAACGATGCACCGGCGCTGCGGGATGCCGATGTGGGTATTTCGGTGGACAGCGGCACCGACATCGCCAAGGAATCGGCCGACATCATCCTGCTGGAAAAGAGCCTGATGGTGCTGGAAGAAGGCGTGCTCAAGGGCCGCGAAACCTTCGGCAATATCATGAAGTACCTGAACATGACCGCCAGCTCCAACTTCGGCAACGTATTCTCGGTGCTGGTGGCCAGCGCGTTCATTCCGTTCATGCCCATGCTGGCGATCCATCTACTGCTGCAGAACCTGATGTATGACATCTCCCAACTGGCCCTGCCGTGGGACAAGATGGACAAGGAATACCTGGCCAAGCCACGCAAGTGGGATGCGAAAAACATCGGCCGCTTCATGATCTGGATCGGCCCTACCTCGTCGATCTTCGACATCACCACCTTTGCGCTGATGTGGTACGTGTTCTCGGCCAACAGTGTGGAAATGCAGACCCTGTTCCAGTCCGGCTGGTTTATCGAGGGGCTGCTTTCGCAAACCCTGGTGGTGCATATGCTGCGCACCCGCAAGATCCCGTTCTTCCAAAGCACGGCCGCCTGGCCGGTGTTGATGATGACCTGCATCGTGATCGCCCTGGGCATCTACGTACCGTTCTCGCCACTGGGCACCCTGGTGGGCCTGCAACCGCTGCCGATGGCGTACTTCCCATGGCTGGTAGGCACGTTGCTGGCTTACTGCTGCGTCGCCCAACTGATGAAGACGATCTACATCCGCCGCTTCAAGCAGTGGTACTGACCCTCCCCGCCGTTCAAACGCTGGCGGCCGCCCGGTCGCCAGCGTGCAATACAAGGATTTGCTCATGCGCGTGTTGATCTGTGCAGGTCGTCATTACGCCGACACCAAAAAGTCCCGTCATGTGCTGGACGCTTACCACCGCCTGCGCCCGGTGCAGGTACTGATCCACGGCGGCAACCAGTTCCTGGGCAGTGAGATCGAGGAATGGGCGCGGGAAATCGGTATCGACGTGGTGCGTTATCCACCCAATTGGCAGCGCCATGGCAAACAGGCGGAACGCCAGCGCAACCACTTCATGCTGGCCGACAGCCGCCCCGATCTGATCATTGCCCTCCCGGGTGGTGACGATACCTCGGAGCTGGTTTGCCAGGCCAAAGCCAGCGGCATTTCGGTGCTGACCGTAGAAAGCTGAACTCAAGCGAGGTGCATCATGCACAAAAAATACACGCCGGCACGCCAGGACGGGTTTGCCAAATACCGTGCGCGTCACTATCGCGGCGCTCGCCACACCCTGCTGTTACTGCCGCCGGCCAAGCGCCGTGCATTGCAGCGCAACTTGATCTTTATCGGCATGACCCTGGGCCTTGTCCTAGTGGTCGCGTTGATTTCAAAAGCCCAAGCCGCAGGTGGCGCTTATGTGGTTGACGACGGCGCGATCAACGCGCCAGGTGAATGCAATGTCGACGCCTGGTACAGCGCCCATCGGCACGCAGGCAGCACCCATAACAGCAGCTTGTCGCCCGCCTGCACGTTCAGCGCCATGCCTGCCGTGCAATGGGGCGCCGCGTTGTCACGGGCCGTGGATGCAGGTAAAGGCGAGATGCAGATCAGCCCGCAAGCCAAGGTGCAGGTGCTGTCACGGCAAGACCTGGGGCTTGAACTGGCGATTGCTGTCGGGGCGCATGTCGCGCTGGATCGCCATCACGGGTTTGACGGTGCAGACCTGAACATCCCGTTGACATGGCAACCCCTGGCGCCCCTGCGTTTGAACGTGAACGCGGGCTGGAGCCACGCTTACAACGAGGGTGATCAACAACATCGCCTGACGTGGGGCGCGGGGTTCGAATATCAGTTGGCAGCGGCGCTCACGCTGATTGGCGAGCGCTATGGCCAGGAAGGCGGCGAACAGGCCTGGCAGGCTGGGCCGCGTTTGCACATTGGCGAATTTGTCGACGTGGACCTGCTGGTCGGGCGCAGCCTGATTGGCGATCGCGCCCAGTGGCTGACCACTGGGGCGACGCTGAGGTTCTAGGCTTTGGCCTGCTGCTCCAGATGCAGCTGCAATTGCGGATCGATTTGCAACTGACCGGCCAGGTCGTCGAGGTAATTGCGCTCGGCGTCCTGCTGATCATTGACCAGCATTACGCTCGCCAGGTAAATCTCCACAGCGATTGCCGGGTCATTGGCATACTCGGCAAAATCGGCGGCATCCAGGGGCTTGGCGACTTCGGCGTCGAGCCATTGCTGCAACTGAGGGTCGTCGGTGTGACGGCCAATCTCGGCAGAAATCATTTGCTGCTCTTGCGCATCGATTTCGCCATCGGCCTTGGCCGCCGCGATCAACGCACGCAGTACGCCGTGGCTATGGGCTTCGGCTTCAGGCCCTTCAAGCTGGTCAACGGTCTGGATAGCTTGCTGCGGTGCCGAAGCCTGTTGGCGTTGCCAGGCTTGGTACGCTTGGAACGCCGCCATGCCCAGGGACGCCAGCGCCGCGTAGTTCATCCCACCGCCGCTACGTGTTTGGGTGGCCCCACCTGCCGGCGCGCCGCCCAACAAGCCACCCAGGCCACCCAGGCCACCTAATAAACCACCCAAACCGCCGCCCGCCGCAGACGCATTGCCGGTGCCGGCGCCCTTCAACAACCCTCCGAGCAACCCGCCCAGGCCGCCGCCCGAAGCGCCGCCGCCTTGCTGCCCTGCACGCAACAGTTGTTCCAGTAGATCGCTGGTATTCATGGTGTCGCCCTCCGGGGCGCAATAGTGGCGTTGATCAAACATAGTCCGCCCTCGATGGAACACCATGACCGTCCGGCGAGCAAGCTTTATGATGGTGCCATCACGCCGACAAGGGAGAACCGCGGTGAAACGCATCGAACAGATTGCACTGATGGCCACCTATAACCAATGGATGAACCGCAAGGTTTACGACGCCGCCAGCACTCTGACGCACGCGCAGTTGACCCTGGACCGCCAGGCGTTTTTTGGTTCGATCTTCGGCACCTTGAACCACCTGATGCTGGGTGACACCGTCTGGCTCAAGCGCTTTGCCGAACATCCGGCCAACTTTGCGGCCTTGGCGCCGCTGAACGGGGTTGCCACGCCCAGCGACCTCAAGCAACTGGCCTTCGCCAGCCTTGACGAACTATCGGCCCATCGCGCCTGGCTGGATCAACTGATCATCGATTGGGCCCACAGCCTGCACGAGTCCCACCTTGATCAACACCTGCGTTATCACAACATGCGCGGCGTGGCGGCCGAGAAACCCTTCTTCGGCCTGCTGGTGCACTTTTTCAACCACCAGACCCACCACCGCGGCCAGGTGACGACACTGCTGAGCCAGGCGGGTGTGGATGTGGGGATTACCGACTTGCTGGCACTGATTGACTGAAGGTCGACACGGTCAACGTGGGAGCTGGCTTGCCTGCGATGGCGGTGTAACAGGTTCTATACCGGTACTGACACATCGCTATCGCAGGCAAGCCAGCTCCCACAGTTGCCCTATATTGCTCACAGCATCAGTGCCGTCACTTCACCTTGCTGCTCAAGGTCTCCACACTGCGCTTCACATCATCCAGGCTGCGCTTGAGGCCGTCGATCTCGCTTTTCTGCCGCTCTATCGCGCTCTTCTGCTCATCCACCGTGCGCTTGAGACTGGATAGCTGACTGTCACTGCTACTGGCACTCGAACCGTCCTTGCGCTTGAACTCATCAAACGCACGCTCTTGGCCCTCCACTTTGCTTTTCAAGCTTTGCAGTTCGCTTTGACTCTGTTTCTGCCCAGCCTGCAGCGCCTCGACATCACCAACGGAAACACCCGACGGCTTCAACACATAGGCACCGCCCACATCCATCGAGCCGGCCGTCAACTTGTCTGAAGACGACGCACTGAACTCACCCCACTGCACCGCACTCCCCGCCTGCGCCGGGCTGAGCATGGCCATGCCCAACAAACCCGCCACACCTGCGGCGATGATCCAAGCCTGCTTACGGACCCTGAGCATCAAACGACTCCTTGCGAAATGCCGAAATGGCATATCGCTATGACTGTCATTTATGAGGCTTGTTCCTGTGACATCTGCATTCACCGGGACTTGGCGCGAAGGCCATGTAGACCACTGATCTGCCACGCTTTTTCATGCGCATCTTTGTACGGGAATACCGGCTTTGAGGTTGCGCTGAAGCGGCTGGATCTATATATTCCCAACCCTGTTACACCGCGCTACCGCCCGAATGGCGAAACTGGTAGACGCATGGGACTTAAAATCCCCCGCTCGTAAGGGCGTCCCGGTTCGATTCCGGGTTCGGGCACCATAGATATCAAGGGCTTGCCAGGGAAACCTGGCAGGCCTTTATCTTTTTTGCTCCGCAACTTTAGAAGTCGCTCCGCAATTCCCACCCCCGGCGTCCTGCCGAACGAACACCAAACCCAAAGCACCCTACAGTTCGTCGCCTCAAATCGCGCCATGTCAAAACCTTGATTACTGTATGCGCATACAGCATTTGAGATTCACGCTATGACCGTTGACATGGACACCGATGATTGGCTCGGCTGCCCCACTCCTCTGGAGATGTACCAGCACCAATGCTCAATCCTCGTTGATGAGCTGGTGGAGACCGAGCGCATGCTGCGTCGAGCGCGGACGAATATCGCCGGCCTGGTGCAGATGAATGACTTGCTGATGACGGGAAGTCGATACGGCGCGTGCGCTCGTACACGCTGGTGGACTTGCCATCGACAGCTTCGCTCAGCACCTGCTGGTAGGCGCCGCCATCCGTGGCCAGTTCAACCTTGTATTCTATCCGGTACCCATTGATGTTGCCCCCGGCGTCCACGGACTGGAGCGCAGGCCAGGCGAAACGCACACGCACGGCGGAAAGCTGGGTGTTATTGATTGCCCTAACCCAGGGTGTGCCGCTGCGCAGCTCGGTGCTAATGGTAGTCTCGTTCTCGACCGACGGTATCACCCGGATATAGGTCTGGTCCACGGCCCCGGTGCGCCACTCCCACTTCACGTTCGGGAAGTTCATGTTGCCCTGGGGGTCTTGCAGCGGAGTGTTGTCGAGGTAGATGTCCCTGGCCGTTGGCGTCCCTTCGAATTCACCCTCGCCCACGGCGATCAGCATTTTGGCGACGGCAACCGAGCGCAGACTGTCCGGGGCTTCTGTCGGCGTTTTTGGTTTCTCTTCGCCGCCCTTGGCGCCGTGGATGTCGATCTTGCTGTCGTCGCCCATCTTTTTCTCCAGGCAATAAAAAACCGCCTCGTGGGCGGCTGCGTTGCTGCGAATGTCGGTTACATCTGGCCTTCGGCATAGATCGCGGCGCTGATGATTGCCCCGCCCACCCGGCGCTCGCCGTAGCAAAGCGGTACCGGGTTACCCGATGCCGTGGTGTTCCTGGCGCTGCCGAATGCGTAGCCGGGGGTGTTCTCGGGCGCAGCGCTGGTCTTGAGGCCGCCGGCCTGCGGGCTGAGCATCTGGATAACATCACCAGCGACAAGGCCGATGCCTGCCGGCGCCAGATACGGCGCAGTGACCGGGAACACGTACGAAATAGCGAGCAGGACTACACCAACAATCGTCTGGAGAATCCCCGCTCGCTTGCTACCAGTAATCACTGGGGCAATACGGATGTCTCCCTCTCCGCCAAAAGAGAGCTCACCCTCTCCAATATTATTTTTCCCCCTAAACACCGCGAACTCGATCCCTCGGGACTTAGCATTCGACAAGAAGCGCTCGAAGCCAGGAACTTGCACGCAAAGTGCCTTAATTGCCTCTGCCGTGGTTCTCACCGATAGCCTGAAGGATCGACCAAACTGGCGTAATTGACCGAAAAGAAGGATGGTAGTGAGTGGCTGGTATTCGATTGCGAGCGCTGCCATGGTTTTCTCCGGGCAATAAAATGCCGCCCGTAGGCGGCTCGATGCGGTTGTTCGTTAAAGGCAGTCGCGAACTGCCTTTTCAATGGCTGATCGGCCGTAACCGGGTGCCCAAGACAACCGCTGATAAAGTGCAACGCTGCTGCCTTTCGGTGAGCGATTTACCTCAAGAAGCTCCTCAGCCGTCGAGTCGGTCGCCACGATGAGCCTGTAACCGCTTGCAGTTTCAGTCATCGTGGCGCCCGAGCGAGCATCCTGCCATTTTGGCAGGACGCAAAGTGCGTATTGCTTAGGCTCCTTACTCGAAGACGCGCTGATGGTGGCTTTTCCCGACTTTAGGTCGCCAGGTGTTGTACACCCCGCCAGCATCGCCATTGATATGCAAATTATGGCGACCCGAGTCAATCTTCTCGAGAAATTCAATGCTCTCATTTGTCTTTCGCCTTCAGGCATATAAAAAACCATTTATTTTCAAATTCGCTTACCGCCCTTTTTTGGTTTTCCTCCGTGCGGAAGGCCGAAGTGCTGTAGGCATCCTTGATGACTTCCGCCCCGAGCGCATCGACAGACGGGTCTCCAGCAGTGGCCTTCATCATTTTTGCCATCGATACTTCGTTCTGGCGATTCTTCATGACTGAACCGGCCATTTCTGAAACAGAAGTACAGTAACTCAGCGTTTCATCGGATGGTTTTGCGGCGAGCGCTATGCCTGAATACGCCGCAAGCGCCACTAGTGCCGTACCTACTACCAAAATCCGCATGTCGTTCCCTCTTTAGTTTTGTTGGACGGTAGCACTGAGGGCTTAGCCTTCGCGTCCTACTTAAAGTAGCCGGTTCGGCGCAGGCGCAGACTGTAGACCCAAACGGCAATCAGCAAAACAGCTTGTAAGATTTCCGGCAGCGCGAACCTGGCAACTTGCATGTACTGGGCCGGCCCACGGAAAACTTCTGGCAGCGTGAGCGGAATCAGCATCAGCCCGAAAAGCAATGAACCCAATAGGAACCACGAGGATTTTGCGCTGCGCCCCCAGAAGAGCAGGCTGCCCGCAACCAATAAGATGCAGGCCAGTCCTGGCGGGATCAGCATGATCATCGGAAAATCACCCATCCAGGCCATACCCCATCCTTCGCTGACGAGCCAGTAGGCGATTTTTACTGCGATAGCTAGGCAGTAGATGACCGCTAACGTGACCATAACCGGACGTGCGGGGTTTCGTACATGAGATGCGCTTGTGCCCATAAATTCCAGACCTGGCGATAGGCCGGACCATCCAACCCACCTCCGAAGTCTACCGAACGTTCAACGGATCATGAAACTGCCGATTTCCGTTTACCTCGTTATGGCAATCAACCGTCAAATCATCCAGATAAGGGCTCATCTCCAGACCCTCCATCATCCGGAGCATATCTGTAGCGGCATCACGAATAGACTGCCAATCTTGATGATCGAATATCGACCGGTCGCCACAACGGAAAGCTTCTTCAGATAGGCCATCACATAGTTGCCAGAGGTTTTGGAGACCGCGTTCTACTTCACTTGGCAAAGCATTGCTACAAACCGCCAAGGTCTCGTTCAACGGTAACATTGACATGGAACAGGCTTCGCATGCAGGGCAGTCCGGAATTGTTTCTCGCTGCTCATCTGCACTCATCGCCAAGAACTCCAGAGCCGGAAACGCTTCACAAGCGGCGAGTACCCGTCTGTACTCCCCCTGCCCATACCACTCCCAGAGTGTTGCTGCGAACCCCATCTTAACGCTCCGAAACTACCACCGCAGCTATCAAAATCCCTATGTCATTCCCTCTTTGGTTTGACGGGACTGTAGCACTGCGGAGTAGATACAAAAAGCCCAGCACGGGGCTGGGCTTTAGGTGGATCAGTCTTTTTTGGGCGCGGGTGCAGGCGGCGGTGCTTTGGGTGGTTGTGGCGGCAACACGCTTCTCGTTCGCTCAGGATTAACATTCATCCCGTCGTTAACGTGCTTGCGCTCCAAGATCATTGGGCGACCGCTTTTTTGGTCATTCATTTCACATTCCCCTGTGGTTCCAGAAATTCAACCCATTGCACATCACTGTTTGAAACCATCAGGAATGTCACTCCTTCCTGAGGCTGAGCTTCATCATCGACAAGCCAAGTCGGAAACTCCATTAAAAAGTGCCCCTCTTCGGGTTCAGCTGGCCACGCTAGTGGATAGCCCATGAGTCTTCGTCCATCTTTGAAATTCAACACAATTCCGCGATCTGGGAATCGAAGAAAAGCGTATCGCCACTCACCCACGGATGCCCGAGATGTGAGCCCGATTCGCCTAGCGAATTTATAGAGCAAATCATGTTGCGATAAGTAAGCTAGACAAAGACCAAAGACAACTGCCAATGCTAGTGACCAAGTGGTGGCAACATTCGTTGTCCATTGACCGAACGAATGCCATTGCCCCACCCATCTCAACATCTCCGATATGAGATCCACAACAAATGTAATGAGCGCAGTGCATATCAGCGCTTGAATAACTTGCTCGAACTGGCCTGGCTTCTTCGCGTCGGCTAACCAGTAAAAGACAATTGTAGCCAAAAAACCAGGCATCAACGCCTGCAAAACTGGCAACAGCTTCCCTGCAATTTCGCCCATGAGCGTATTCCGAGTACGTAGGTGTCTTCAGAATACCCTCTAACTGGCCAGGTATCCAGTATGGATAGAATTCCAGTAACCGGGCTGAAGCCTAGCGTAGTAGCTTTGTGCCTGCGCAAGACTGCACCAATGAAAAATAACACTTTAAAGGACGCAAGAAATGTTCGACGACGATGCTGAGGACACACGAGCAAGGGCTGAGGCCGGGAAAAAGAACGAGCGTTTTAGGGAGCTGTACCAGTCTATAAAAATGGAGATCGCCAACGATGCAGATTCCAATATTCTTGTAACTCGCTACCGTATTCGGGAATCAGATATCGAGTTCGTTGAGCCGCTCACCGAATGGCTGGAAAGAGAAGACAGAGCTGTAACGTTTGATGAGAACGCTAACCGTCTAATTATCGACTCCTCCGAAACCCCTGAAGCAGACTGATAAGGCGCGAATTTTGCCCCAGTCCTTCGCCTGCAAGCCCAAGGACTGGGTTGCGCCAATATCGGCGCGGATAAAGAAGGAGAATCACGATGCGACCAGGCCAAACGCAATTCCCATACGTTCTAATCTCGGAAAACCTAAATCTTGCTGGAGCTTGCGATGATTTCGCATTGGAAGGCGTTAAGATCGGTCTGGGAGTGAGCACCTTTCGCTCAGAGAACGATTTCACAACAATTTTCGATGCTCTGTGTAAAGTCGGTACCGATTTTTCCCTGATCCAGGCAGAGGATATCAACTACAGCGGCGACGGACGCTTCTCCAGGGTATTCGGGCACATCATGTAGATTTGATTCGCCCCCCAGTCCAAAGAGCTTTGCCATCAATGACTTCGATCTTGGATCCTTCGGCCATCCGATAAGGGCCGCTGAGTAAGTACTCAGCGCGCCCGTCTTGAACATCAATTTCGACTGGCTCGCGATTGGGCTTGCTCCCTAGTATTGAGCGCCAAGCGATTACCAGGCTGAACTGATCACTCTTTTGCATACCCACTCCTGCGGCCATGCCGCGTCATGTTGGTTGATTTGCGTCTTTGTGCCTGAGGATCAGGCGAGTCCGATCATGCCAGGTAAGCGAACGGTGAACACGCCTAGGACTTCAACGCGGCCCGCGCCATGGTCAGAAGCGGCACCTCATCGACATCCGGGGAGTTGTCGGTCGAACCGCAGTAGATCACCGGCAAGTACGGCAGTCCCTTGACGAGACGATTGTCGGTACCGGTTGTGCCCAGTGGCTTCTCATCCTCGACCAGCTCACCGCCTTCATTACGCACGGCGGTGTAGCAGACCTCGTTGAGCATGAAGAATTCACGGAACACCGTGTCGCAGTCATGGCTGTAGCGATCGCCGCCCTTCTTGCGAAACTCGCGGAACACCGAGAGGACCAGATCTTGTCGGCCGCCTTGATCAGCGGTATCCCAGTTGATCGCGTTGCGGGTGGCGTACGTCGAGAAATAGGGCTCGCCGCGGTCATCGATGTTCACCACCAGCGGCACCCGACCATGGGAAATGGCCTGGCGCACCATGCGGAAGAACAACTGCTTCAGGCCGAAGCCGTCTGCCGTTGCGTTGTCTTCCAGCCCCTTCAGTCCGCCGGGCAGCTCGATCTCCGGAATCAACCGGGAAACCAGGCCCATCATCGACCGCAGCGAGTCGCGCACCCAGTGCTCGTACTGGGCCCGGTTCGTGTAGTTCTCGTAAAGGTACTTGTTGCCGGCGCCGTCGAACTTTTCAGCCTCCACCATGCCGCTAGGTTTGGGCATGCATCCCGCTTGGCGCGCTTATTGATTGCTCCGTGAGGGATGCCTTGGGTTGATGCGATCTCGCGAATAGAAAGCAGACCGGCCCGGTAGGCACGCTCGATTGGCTCCCAGTCGGGTTGCTTGGTTGTCATAAATTGTCTCAGGCCCTTGATTGGTCGAGCACGTGACTCCATTAGTAATGGCGTAGTACCCAATCAACCGTGTTAAGGAAAGAAGATGTCTATCGAAGCGATCTCGAAAGTTGGCGAAAACTCTTACCGCAAATTGATTCCCGCGGCGCAGCGTGGTGTCGCCGTTGGTGCAGCCTTGGAGCTGATTCAAAGTCGTATCGCCACCGACTCCACGGGAACCAGCCTTGAGACTGAGCTGAGCAAACTGTCGCAGTACGCTGACAAGATCCAAGCTGCGCTTGCCACGGCAGAGTGATGCACCCGTGCCGCACTCACCTGCGGCACACCTACCCGATGCAAGACGGAGAAAAAAATGGAATTTGACCGAAATGAGGCCCTAGCCATTATCACCGAACTACAACGATGGCATGACGAAGCACGGAGCCTCGTCGATGACGCTTCCGATAAATCACGCCTCTCGTCGAACAGCATCGACCCTCTAAAGGTTCGGCTCACCAAGCTGAAGGATGAGATCAAAGACGCGGCCAAGCACGAAACGCTATCGCGCAGAAAAGTACCAAAAACGGACTTGGAGCAGTTCTTCTTTGGCCCAGCCGTCAGAAGCACGTCCGCAAACTTTCGAATGAGGACCGATACGAGTCCGCATAGCGAAAAGTGGAACCAGGGACTTCACGAGGTAGAGCACGAGCTTTCGTATGCGCTTCACAATATTCAGGGGTCCCTCAAGACAAACGTTTAGCTTAAGAACTGCGCCACGATTTGACGCATTCGAAAACGTGGCGCGGATTCCGTATGTTGGGAGACTTTCGTGTTTACGAACTCTGCCAGCGAGGAAGCGCTCAGCCTGTATGAACGCTGGCTTGGCATTCCTCGCCAGGGTCCAGTGCTTTTGGACTTGCAAACCCTCAGAAATCTACCGTACCCGAGAGCAATACCGTGCGCGGCGCGCCCAAGCCGCCGGAAAGGCCGCTGCCATCGCCGCCGTTCCACGAACCGAGCCAGTACGCCTTATTGGTGACGTTCTGCACGGTGGCGCGCAAGGTCACAGGCTTGGTCTCGACCTTGAAGGCATAGCGGGCCCCCACATCGTAGGTGGTGTACGAGTCCAGCGACACCCGATGATCGTTCGTCGCGTATTGTTTGCCCGTATGGTTGATGTTGCCGGTCAGGGTCAGCCCAGGGACGTCGAGGAGGTCATACTCCGTGCCAAGCTTGGCAATCACCTTGGGTACGCCGGTCACTTGCTTGTCTTTAACACCACCTGTGACCACCTTGGTCATTTCTGCCTGGGTATAGGTCGCACCGCCCATCAGGCGCAATCTTGGTTGCAGCTCGCCAAAGAACGACCATTCCACGCCACGGTTTTGTTGCTCGCCGTAGACGCCGAAGACATTGGTGAGCGGATCGGTAAAGGCACTGGGCTTCTCAATCTGGAACAGGCTGACGGTATGGGCGAAAGAGCCCAGGTCTACCTTGGCACCCAGTTCGTATTGCTTGGTCTGGTATGGCTGCATGACCGCGCCTGCGTTCTCTGCCGAGTCAGGGGCCGACGCGCCTTGACTGAGGCCCTCGATGTAGTTGGCATAGAGCGACACGTCATCCGTCACCTTGACCAGAAGTGCGGTGGCCGGCGAGACACGGCTTTCGTCATAGCTGGTTTTGGAAGCCCTGGGGCCGAAGGCGTCGGTGGTGTTTTGCACGCGCTGACGACGGGCGCCTACGGTCCATTGCACACGGCCTTCGGCGAAGGACAGCGTATCGGCAATCGCATAGCTGCCCAGGTTGGCCCTGGTTTGCGAGGTGGTTGCACCATAGCCCGGGAAGGTCGGCGCGTTGCCAAAGTCGAGGTTGTCGTAATTTGTGGTGCCGGGGATGGCGGCTCTCGCGTCCTTGAAACTGTTGTCGGAGGTGAAACGGGTCGCGGCGATGGTCCAGGCATGATCCACGGGGCCCGTCTGGAATTTGCCCTTCAACCCGACCTCACCCGATTGCTGGGTGCCACTGCGAATCGAACGAATGGCCGAAGAGCTGATGCCACCCACATTGTTCACCAGGGTGCTTGAGTTGATCATCGCGTTGTAACCACCATCGCGCTGCCCCCACGCCGCGTAGGCAGTAAGCGAATCCGTCAGGTCGTATTCGCCCCGCACCATCGTGGTAGTGGTGTTGTTGATGGTGTAGGCCCACTTGGGTGCCAACGCATAATCGCCCTTCTTGGGGCTTGGCAAGTGGGTGACGTTGGGGGCAATTGTGTTGATCCCGAAGTAGTTGAGACCGTCAATGCGTTCACGCTGTTTGTAGAAATCGAGCGATATCCGAGCCCGCTCGCCACGCCAATCCAGCCCGAGGGAAGACAGTGCCATTTTGTGTTGCTGATTATCCACGGGGGTATCGCCGTCACGATAAACGCCGTTAAAGCGCACACCAAACTGCTTCTGATCACCAAAACGTTGCCCCAGGTCCGCGTGCACACCCCCAAGGCCCCGGGACTCATAAGTGGTGGTCAAGCGTGCCAACGGTTCGTCGCCGGCGCGCTTGGGTACCAGATTGATGCTGCCACCTACACTGCCGCTTGGCGGCATGCCGTTGAGCAGCGCCGAAGGGCCCTTGAGCACTTCGATGCGCTCCGCCAATTCGGTAGAGCCGCGCATATTCGGCGCCATGCCGACCAGGCCGTTAAAGGTGATGTCATCGGCGTTGCTGTAGAAGCCGCGGATGAAAAAGGTTTCAAAGTTGCTGCGTTTGGTGGGCACGTACACCGAGGGGTCGGTCGCACCGATCACCGAGCCGATATCCTGCGCCTGACGGTTCTGTATGTATTCATCCGTATAGCTGATGGTATTGAAAGGCGTCTCCATGAAATCCTTGTTGCCCAACAGCCCAACGCGGCTGCCGGAGGCAACCTGCCCGCCAGCATAAGCCGGCGGCAGACCTGTAGCGGGGTCCATGACGCCCTCCACCACCGTTTCCGACAATTCCAGGCTGGTGCTGCTTGTGTCTGTCTGCGGGGCAGCGCTCGCGGCGGTGGGCGCCGCCGTCAGCCCCAGTACCAGCGCCATCTGCACAGCCGTGAACATATGACTCAAAGTAAAACGTTGCGCAACCTGCGGTGAATCAGGGGTAGCGCGATGTTGGCGACAGCGTTCCGACATGCTGAATTCCTTTTGATTCGGAGAATGTGTATGTGCTCACTAGGCTTTCCGAACCAGAAGGCAAAACCCTCAATAACAATCATTAGCATTTGTGTTTTTTGAAAATAAAGGCGAGTGCCTGCACGGCACCCGCCCTTGCGACCCCAAGCGCAGCGGGTCAACCCTTGTAGCCTTGAACCACCTCGTCGGCCATGCGACCCAGGCACGTTGCACTGACGGTACACAGGTACCAGGTCTGGGCGTCGACAAAGATCACACGTCCGTTGGTCCAAGCCTTGGTCTTGCGCAGCAGCGGGTTATCCAGGCTCTTCATGTCCAGCGCCGGCCGCCGTTCCATCACTGCGGTACGGTCGATCACGTAGAGAATGTCGGGATCGGCCTGCTGGATGAATTCATTGGAGATGGGCTGGCCATGTAAGCCAGCCTCGATGTCGGTGCTGGCGGGTTTCACGCCCAGGGTGTCGAAGATGAAACCGTAGCGCGACTTCACGCCATAGGAGGTGAATGCGCCGTTGTTATGCAAAACGATCAGCGCTTTCTCCGGGCGCCCATCGGTGACGCGCCGAGTCTGTTCAACCTTGGCGTCCATTTGCGCAACCTTCTGACGAGCCAACGCTTCTTTGCCTAGAATACGCCCCAGGGTCATGAGGTGATCCTTGGCGGTGGCGAAGAGATTGCCGTGTTGGTTGGTCAGGTCCACATCGTCATAGAGCGTCGGTGCGATCTGGCTCAGTTCTGCGTAACTTTGCGCCTGCAGTGGCGAGATCAGGATCAGGTCGGGCTTGAGGGCATGCAACCGTTCAAGGTTGGGTTGGATGGTGGACCCCACGTCCATGATGTTCGGATTGTCACGGTACTGGGTAAGGAAACTCGCGACATAGTCCTTGGCGATACCTACCACTGGCGCGTCCAGCTGGTCGAGTGTATCGAGTTCACTCATATCGAACGCCACCACACGTTGGGGGAGCTGGGTGATCATCGTGCTACCCAGTGGATGCTCGATCTTGATCGGCTCGTAGTGCGTATGCGCAGCGACTGGCGCGGACGCCTGTGCCGAGGGTTTGTCACACCCCTGCAGGCCTGCCGCCACAGCGACTGCCAGCAGTGCCCCACAGATTGTTTTTGCCTTACCAATACTCATATCTGCTCCCTTGATAGTGATGGGTTGAAGTAATTGCAGACGAACCCCTGCTCGCTCTGCAGAATCTCGAAGTCCAAATCAAAGAGATCGCGCAGGTGCGCCTCGGTGACAACCTCCGCCACCGGGCCGCGCAAGTGCACCGCGCCGTTTTTCATGGCCACGATATGATCGGAGTAGTTGGCCGCGAAGTTGATGTCATGCACCACCAGAATCACGGTGCGACCTTGTTCGTCACATAAGCGGCGCAGCGCACGCATGATTTGTACGGCATGCTTCATGTCGAGGTTATTGAGCGGCTCGTCCAACAGCAGGTAATCGGTTTGCTGGGCAATGGTCATTGCCAGGAACGCCATTTGCCGCTGCCCGCCGCTCAGTTCGTCGATGTAAGAAAGGCGTAATGGTTGCAACGACAGAAACTCGATAGCTTCGTCAATGGCGTGGCGATCCTGGACGGTGAGCGCCCCTCGGCTATAAGGGAAACGCCCGAAAGCCACCAAGTCTTCAACGGTCAGCCGCAGGTTGAAATCGGGTGTCTGGCGTAAGGTGGCGACGCGCTTGGCATATTCGCGGATGGGCACATCCGTAATGCTACGCCCGCCAATCAGCAGTTCGCCGTGGGTCGGCGCCAGCAGACGTGCGATCAACATCAGCAAGGTAGTCTTGCCTGCCCCGTTGGGCCCAATCAGCGAAGTCACCTGCCCTGGCGGGAACTGAACGCTGACGTCGCTCAGGACGTGCTTGGTGCCGTAGGTCTTATAGACGTGACGAAGGGAAATCATGAAGCGCCTCGGGTTCGAATCATCAGCGCGAGGAAATACCCGCCGCACACCAGGTTGATGAGAATGCTGACGGAGGTGTTGTAGTTGAACATCTGCTCGACCATGTACTGGGCGACGATGAAAATGCCAATGGCAATGGCGCAACTCATGGGCAATGTAATCCGGTGCCGGGCGGTGCGGGCAAGCGCATAGGTGATGTTTGCCACAAACACGCCCATGAAGGCCGTCGGCCCGACGAGACTGGTTGAGACAGCCACCAGAATCGCGATCAGCGCAAGTTGCAGGCGCACGCTGCGTTGAAAATCGACACCCAGGGAAATCGCCTGGTCACGCCCCAGCGACAACACATCGAGCACCGGCAGGCTTCTTTGCGCGATAAAGCACGCCGCCGCCACCAGCAGCCCCGAATAGATCACTTGTGTGGGTTGCGCCTTATTAAAGGAGGCGTAGTTGAAACCCTGGAAGATCGAGAACTCGCCGGGGCTGATCTTCAGTTGGATAAACTGGGTAAAGGTGCCCATCACCATGCTCAGTACCAGCCCAAGCAGGAGCAGCAGGTACACGTTGTTGCGTCCGTCATGGAACAGCCAACGGTGAATGAGCCCTGAATAAGCGAGCATCAATAGGATCGACAACAATACGTTACCGTTACGCCCCAACAGCACCAGGCTCTGGGTACCCAGCACCAGGATCAGCAAGGCCTGGAACAACAGGTAGATTGCCTCATACCCCATGATCGCCGGCGTCAGTATTCGGTTGCCGGCAAGGGTCTGGAAAATCACCGAAGAATAAGCAACGCACACTCCGGCAATAACCATCGCGGCCAAACGGGTCATTCGCTTGGGAATGACGTACTCGAAGTCAAAGCCTGAGCCCAACAACAGGAACCCTATCGCCAGGACCAGCACCAGTGCCCATAGACCATAGCGGGTAGCCACACGCCTCATGCGTATTTCCTGATCAGCAACACCAGGAACAACACACCGCCTACGCTTCCCGCGGTGAGACCGATGGGCACTTCGAAGGGATAGATCAACAAGCGGCCGAGAATGTCGCACGCCAACAACAGCGACGCGCCGCACAACGCGACGATGGGCAATGTTCGCTCCAGGTTCTCGCCGTAGTGCAACGCCACCAGGTTGGGAATAACCAGCCCGACAAAGGGAATGGCCCCTACGGTAATGACCGTGGCGGAAACGGTGACCGCCACCAGCATCAGCCCCAACGCCGCATTTGCCGTGTAGTTCAGGCCCAAGCTGCCGGCCATGCCCTCGCCCATGCCGAGTACAGTAAAGCGGTGCGCGAACAGATAAGTGAGCACGACTATCGGCAAGATCAGGTAGATGATCTCGTAATTGCCCTGGACGATCTTCGAGAAGTCTCCGAGCATCCAGCCCTGCATGCTCTGCAAGATATTGTGACGATAGGCGTAGAACTCGGCGATGGCGCTCAATACGCTGCCGTACATCAGGCCGATGACCGGAACCATCACGGTGTTCTTGAACTTGATGCGACGGATGATCGCGACATAAAGCAGGCTCGCCGCAAAGCAAAACGCCAAGGCAAACAGCATGCGGCCGGCCGCACCGACGGCGGGGGCCACCGTCAATGAAATCAGAATGCCCAGCTTTGCTGCATCCAGCCCGCCGGAAGTTGCCGGTTCGACGAAGCGGTTGCGCACGATCTGCTGCAGAATCACGCCGCACACGGCCAGCCCCACCCCCGTGAGAATCAGGGCGGCCAGGCGCGGAAGGCGGCTGGCAGTCAGTGTCAGCCAAGCGTCATCGGATAACGTGAACAGCGCCGTCCAGGAAACCTCTTTGACCCCCACCATCAACGAAAGGCAACAGAGCACGGCAAACAGGCAGAGTAAGATTGCACGGCTCAAGAACCGCCCTCACCGTCTGATTCTCCAGCAATCCGCCAGCCTTTCGCGGCTTGGCGTTGGGCGAGAAAGTGCGCGTAGAGCCCTGGCTTGGCATTCAACTGCGCATGGGAGCCCTGCTCGCTGATCTGGCCGTGATCGAGCACTAGAATCTGGTCGGCCATGACCACTGTCGACAGCTGGTGCGCGATGACGATCAGCGTGCGCGTGCCGCGTAAACGCGCCAACGCTTGCGCGATCGCCGCTTGGTTCTCAGCGTCGAGAGCGGCGGTGGCCTCATCGACCAACAAAATCGGCGCCTCCTTGATCAGCGCACGGGCGATGGAGATTCGCTGTCGCTCGCCCCCGGACAGGCGTGCACCGCCCTCGCCTACTGGCGTGTCCAGGCCTTGGGGCAAGCGTTCGATGATCTCCAGGACGCCAGCCTGTGTTGCTGCTTGCATCACCTGGGCATGACTGGCATCGGGTTTACCGATGCGAATGTTGTCGGCGATGCTGCCCTGAAACAGGTAAGCATCCTGAAAGATCTGGCTGATCTGACCGGCCAGCTGTCCACTGGACATCTGCCGAACATCTACACCGCCCACCATCACGCGGCCTTGCGTCACATCGAAAAAGCGCGCAATCAGCCGCACCAGGGTGGTCTTGCCCGAGCCAGAAGCACCGACCAGCGCCGTCATGCTGCCGGGCTCGATACGCAGGCTGACATCACGCAACACATCGGCCTGATCCTCGGCATAGCAAAAGCTCACGTTTTCCAATACGACCGATCCATCGACCGGCGCTTGCGGGGCCTGCGGCTCCGGCAAAGGGTCGACCTCGAAGATTTCGCGCACTGCATCAAGCTGACCGCGCGCGCCACGTAGCACTTCGCTATAACCTGCGACCTCCAGAAGCGGGTCGATAAAGCGGCTGACCAACAGCAACGACACGATCACGGCGATGACCGAAGACGGTGCCAGGCTTGCGCTCAACTGATCACCCAGCCATAGCGTGGCAGCCACCAGCAAGACGGCGAAGCCGGCCTGTACCGCCCAGGCATTGAACACAACCGACATCGCCGAGACGTGGATCAGCCGCTTTGCAGACTGCTGCTGGCGCCCGATGGCCTGCTCGAGAAATTGGGTGCCGCCGTCCTCGCCATTAAAGGCGCGCAGCACCGATTGTGCCTGGGCAAATTCGACCATGCGCTGGCTGGTCTGCGCGGCGCTGTGCTGAAAGCGTTGGTCGGCGCGCTGCCCCAGATGAGCGGTCAGCGCAAAGATACCCAACAAGAGGGGTAAAGCCAGTAGCGCGATCAACCCCATTTGCCAATGTAAGTTGAACAACGCGGCAAGGATCACAACCGGTGTGACCACCCCTGTGATCAACGGCGTGAAAACGTGGGCCGGAAGCTGAGCCAATTCCATCATGCCCTGGGAGGCCAAATGGCTCAGTCGTGCGGTATTTTGTGCGCTGAACCAACCGACCGGCAAACGCGCCACATGGTCGCCCAGCCGATGACGACCACGCTGGAGAACAGCGATACCGACGCGGATACCCGCCTTCTCCACCGTCCGTCGCAAGGCCCAGCAAACCAGCACCCCGATCACGAGCGCAGTCAGCCATTGTCCTGCTGAGCGCACATCACCGCTCAGCAGACGAGTGAGCACCGGTACCAGAGTGACAATCGTCAGCCCGCAAAGCAGGCCGTAGACGAGCGTCATCCAAAGGTAGCGGCGCAATACGCGGGCATCTTCGCCCAGCAGTTGACTAAAGGTTTTCAGCATGACGATAGCGCCTGTTCCTTGGCCTGTTCGTAGCCGCCCAGCGCCCACAGTCGGGCGTAGCGGCCGTTGCGGGCGAGCAGTTCGTGGTGGCGTCCCTGCTCGCAAATCGTGCCGTTGTCGATCAGGATGATTTGGTCAGCATGCATCACCGTATCGAGGCGGTGCGCGATGACCATCAAGGTTCGGCCCCGGGCGAAGCGCGACAGTGCTTGTTGAAGCTTCACCTCGTTCTCGGCATCGGCCGCCGCCGTGGCTTCGTCGAGCACCAGCAATGGCGGGTCCAACAATATGGCGCGGGCAATACTCACGCGCTGCAACTCGCCGCCGGAAAGCTGAACATCCTCACCGATCACCGAGTCGTAACCTCGTGGCAAGGCGCAGATGCGCTCATGGATATTGGCGGTGCGGGCTGCGTCTTCGATTTCCTGCTGACTGGCCGAGGGGCGGCCCAGGGCGATGTTGTCGCGCAGGCTGGCATGGATAAGGCGTACTTCCTGCAGCACAAAACCGATGCGCCGGTACAACTGCGCGCTCTCGATGTGCCTGAGGTCGACGCCGCCCAAGGTGATGCGCCCTTCACTCGGGTCGAAGAAGCGCAACAACAGGCGGGCCAGGGTCGACTTGCCGGAGCCCGAAGCACCGACAATCGCGGTCACCGTGCCCGGCTTGAGGGTGAAGTTGACGTCCTTGAGCACCGGGGTCTGGCCGTCGTAGCTGTAGCCGAGCTGCTCGACACGTATTTCGGCATTTTCCGGCAACGCTGGCGCGGCGGCTGCCAAGGTTTCCAGCACGGGCGTTTGCAACAGCGTATGAACGCGCTGCGCTGCGCCCGTAGCATTGTTCAAGTCATGAGTAACGTAGCTCAGCAGCAACAGCGGCGCACAGATTCCCGGCGCCACCAAGGCAAAGGGCAACACGTCTACCGGTGTGATCCAACCCAGACTCACCCAAAGGGTTCCAAACGTCAGCACTACGCCGAGCACCGCCACCGGGGCAATCATCGCGTGAGCGTTGGCCATCGCGCTGACCAGCGGGCGGGTGAAGTCGGTAAAGGCCTCAGCGAAGCCATCAACCGCCTTGCGGTAGCTGCCATGGGCCTTGCCCTCAACCCCGAAAGCCTTGACCACAGGAATGCCATTGACGAACTCAACCACTGCATTATTGATGCGTGCCATGCCGGCGCCAAATGACTGCATGTTCGCCCCACTGGCCTTGGTGGCCCTGGAGAAAAACAGGAAGAACAGCGGGAACGGCAACAGCGAAACAATCGCCATGCGCCAGTCCATGACGAATAGGTAGAGAACCGAAATAAGAATTGCGCCGATGGTACGGCCCAAGGTGGTAAAGAAGTGCGCGGTCAGGCTGTGCAGCGTGCCAATGTCGTCTTGCATCGCTTGCTTGACCTCGCCGGAAGCCCGACTGGTAAACCATCCCAATGGCACCTTGGCCAGACGGCGGGTAATCGCCCGGCGCAAATGGCCGGTGATGCGGTTGTCGGCCAGGTGCGCGGCCATTTCGCCCAGCGAAATCAAGGTCATCCCGAGAAACAGGCAGGCCAGACTGATGATGACAACCCGCCAGACTTGATCCTGGATCTGGCTCCAGGCTGTAGCCACCTCATCTTGGGCCATTGCAAGCTGTGCGATATGGGCCATACCGGCCAGGGGCACCAGCGTCAGCATGGTACCGATGGCGGCCAATACCGCCGCGACTATCAGTTGCCCACGTATGGGTCTGAGTATCTGAGATACCGTGCCGGCAACGCCGGGTTCATCTGTAGCACTCATGAGTTCTCCTGAATAACCACTGCAGGTAGCCTGAAGGCCACCTGGCTTCCTTTAGGTTTGAGTGGTATGCGCTGCGTACTTTGTATTCCGAACGGCAACGCAAAATCCTCAATCGAGACGTTCATTAATCGATGAGGCGGTGCCAGGCACCAGCCCGGGCACGAATGGGTAGCAGGCTCGCAGGCCAGACGCGATGTACTTCTCGACGGAAGACACCGACACTTTCAACTCGGAGGCAATGTCGCGGTGGCCCATGCCATGCAACTTGCACAGCAGCAGCGCTTGGCGGGTTTTGGCTGGCTTGCGGCGCAATGCGTCATCGATCTGAGCCAGCGCTTCACTCACGAGGGCACGTCGCTCCTCTGACGGGACCAACAGTTCGGCCTGCAACTTGAGCGCCTCCAGATGGCGAGCCTCAAGACGACGTCGGCGATAAAGATCGATCACCATGCCTTTGGCGATTTGGGTCAGGTGGGCGCGAGAATCCTCGGTGGAAGGAACCCGGCCTTTCTTGATGAGATTGAGATAGACATCGTGAGCCAGATCAGCGGCATCGACCGCGCTGCCCAACTTGCGGCGCAACAGGCTGCATAGCCAACCGTGATGGTCGACATAGAGCTTTTCAAATTGCTGCGTGGACGCGAACGCTCCGTTGTTCACAACACCTCTCCTGAGACGGTCAATTCGCGATCAGCTTTTGACTAATGCGAATAGGTATGATTATTATTTAATATCATACGGCGTTCATTGACCCCCTGCAAATGTGAGTTGCTTGCACCTTCTCTTGCGCCTGGATTTCTGAGCGTTACAGCAGACCGAGGATCGGCCTGTCGGCACTGAGGTGCCATCTCTACTTCTTACTGTTCAGTTTGATAAGGCGGGAAATTTCCATGATGGAACTCAATCCAGACTCGTTACCAAAACTGTCTGTCACTGATAACGAAGAGCATTTCTGGCTCTTGCAGCAGCAATACCCCGAACGCGTGCTCAAACACTTCAGCGCCTGGCGATTCGACGCCGACATTGACCTTTCACGACTCACGTCAGCGATCAGGAGCGTTATCGAAACACTGCCCGATCTGAATGCGCGCTACCTGTTTAACGACGATGGCGAAGTGCACAAAGTGCACGCCGCTGACTGGCAGTCCTGCCTTGAACTCATGCATCTCCACTCGGACGTAGAAGCCACCGAGCATTTGCGCGCGCAGCAAATGGCACCCTGGGACGCGCAAAACCAGCCGCCATTCAAGGCGTTGATTATCCAAACCGGGCACGACACTATCCTTGGTTTCATACTCCATCAGGTCCTCGACCAGACCTGCCAGGAAGACCATTTGTATCACCAGGTCTTGAGCGCCTATATAGGCCACTCGGCCAGCGATACGCCTTGGTTGCACGGTTTGGCGAATGGTGAAGCGCTATCGTCACCCATCCGTGCGTCCACCGCCCAGCCTGCAGCCAACGACGATGTTGCGTCGATTATTCTTGATGAGTTTCGAGCGGCTCTGGTAGAGCCTGACATGCAACTCACTGATGATTTCTTTGATTTCGGCGGTCATTCGCTACTGGCCACACGCATCATTGGCAAGCTGCTGAGCGGCCATGGCATTGAAGTCCAGTTCAATGATTTTTTCAGCGCGCCGTCGGCCGCCGCCCTGGCTGCACGCGCCCATGTTATCGAGCAAAACAATGCAACTGCTGTTGCCGTGGACCGCCAGCAAGACGTACAGAAGGCGCCTTTCGCGCTGGCCCAAGCCTCCCTTGGGCGGGCTTACGCAGCCTTTGAGTTCGGGACAATTTTCAACCTGCCCTTTGCCCTGGACTTCCTCGACCAGGTGGATGAAGCACTGTTCGAGCAAGCTTTCTGTGACCTGCTCAAGCGTCACGCCAGCCTGCGTTCAACCTTCCACTTAGAGGGCTCTGAGGCGTACCAGCAGATCGTGCCGTTCGAGCAGCTGTCCGAATACAAGTGGTTCTGGTCAAGCCAGGAAAGCCGGGGTGCAACGCTCAAAAGCGAAGCCACCTATCAGTTCGACCTGACTCGCGAGCTACCCTTACGGGTTCGTTTCATTTACGACCCGCAACGCCAACGCCAAACCCTGTCATTGCTGATCCACCACATGGCCATTGATGAATGGTCACTCAACGTGATGATGGAGGAACTGGCTCAGGCCTACCTCGCCCGTGCAGCAGACAAAGCACCCACCTGGTCAGCGCCTGCACCGTCATTCCATGAGTTCGCCCTACGACAACAGGCCACTGGCATCAATCAACAGCATCTCGACTACTGGACGAGCATGTTGCGCGGCGCAACCCGGGGCCTGGCACTGCCCTCCCCTGACTATCAGGCCAGCGTGCCGGCCAGCGAAGTGTCGACGAATGCGCAGTGGTTCGAAATCAAACCCGACCAGGCGCTCACCGATAACCTGTATGCCTTCGCCAGACGGAATAACTCTTCGCTGTTCGGTGTGGTCTATACGGCCATTGCGTTATCCCTGCATAAGCTCGGTAATTTGAAAGACCTTGTGATCGGCACGTCCGCCTCCGGCCGCACCGACCCAGGGTTTTATGAAACCGTCGGTTACTTCACCACGATGGTGGCGCACCGGGTGCAGTTCGACCCCCAGCAGGCCGTTGGCGCACTGATTGAAAACACCACTCGCCTGATCAATGATTCCATGGCTTATGCCGATGTACCGATGGAGCAGATCCAACAAGCCCTCGGCATGACGCCCGCAGACGGCCTGCTGTTCGACGTGTACATTCAAATACACGCCAACAACGCCTTGAATGGCGCCCTGAGCACACCGGACGCCGGGACGATCCGCTACCGGCAGATTGACCCGGACAAGAACCAGTCGATGTTCGGTATTCAGTTCGAAATCATGGAGAACACGATCGACGGCAAACGCTCACTGCGCCTGGTCATTACTTACCGTTCGGACCGCTACAGCGCAGCACAGATGGCGCGCCTGAGCACGACCATTGATCAGGTGTTCGCGCTATTTACGACGCCCGACGCAGCCCGTACCGCCCTTAACCATATCCACCTATAACCCCCGATCAGGGTCTTGGTAATGCTACCAAGACCCTCAACCATCGGCTCTACGCTTCATGCATCCCGTAGCGTTGGAACGATGACCGTTTGGGCAAGCGGTAGTACGGCTGGCCGAGCAACTGGTTGATAATCGTTGCATTGCGAATCGCCGCAATCCCCAAGTCCGGCGAACCAACACCATGCTGGAAGATCTCCGCATTCTGCACGAAGACACGGCCCGTACCTGCATCGCAGCGGCGTGCGGTGAAATCGTCCTGGACGATACAGTCACCATACTCATCGGTTTCAAGCAGCACGCCCTTGAGCCTTTCAAACCACTGCGGCCATGTATGCCCGTAGCCTGTCGCCGCCACAATAGCATCGGCTTCAAGAGTGCCGGTCTGGTTCAATTCACGGTGCCGGTAATCGATTTTCAGCGTGCCATCAATCTCCTCCACGGCCTGCACCTCGCAATTGGATAGCAACGTCAGGCCCGGATCACTGCCGCCAATCGAGCGTTCATAGATCAGGTCGTAGATATCAGCGATGGTCGAGAAGCTAATGCCTTTGTACAGCAGCCCTTGCCCTGCAACGATGTCACGGCGTCGCTCCCGCGGAATGCTGTGGAAGTACTCCATGTAGGACGGCGTAAAACACTCCTGCCCCAGCTTCGAATACTCCATGGGATGAAAACCCGGTGAACGTGTGATCCAGCGAATCGACGCCCCTGCTGCAATCCGCTCGGGTGTCAACTCGCTGAACAAGGCCAACACACATTCGGCCGCACTTTGGCCGGAGCCAATGACCGTGACCCGCTGGCATTTCGACAACTGTTGCTGGCGCTTGCCGAACTCCGCCGAGTGCATCACCGGCGCAGTGCTCTTGACCTGTGCCCACTGGGGCAACAGCGGCGCAGTACCGACGCCAATCGCCAGGTCCCGACTGTGATAATAGCGCTTGAAGCCTGACACTGACTGGCTCTCAACCAGAAACCGGCCAGCGTTGGCGTCATACGTCACATCACAGATCTCCTCGCCGAAATGGCAGGCGGGCAGCTGCTGCGACGCCCAGCGGCAGTAGTGATCGTATTCACGGCGAGGCACCTGAAAGTTTTCGTAATAGTAGAACGGATACAGGCGATCGTGCTGATGCAGGTAATTCAGATAACTCAGTTGATGGGTGGGATCCGCCATCGTCACCAGGTCGGCCAGAAACGGAACCTGAAGCGTTGTGCCTGGCAACAAAAGCCCTTCATGCCAGCGAAACTCCGCTTTGCGGTCAAGGAATACACCGGTCACGCCAGGATGCTTGGACAGTAACGCGGCCAAACCCAGATTAAAGGGGCCAATGCCAACGCCGGTAATATCAACACTTTGTACATCCATCATCCAATCCATCTCCCTAGGCCCAACTGTTTGGTTATTGCAGTGGACGTGCGCGCAGGCGCGCCACCGCGCTTATATCAACATCCATTACACGCTCAGGAACCCTCAGCCATGAGCAGGCGTTCAACGTCTTGTGCATTGCGACAGCGCAGGAGCTGCCCTGGCGAAAGGCGCACCGAGAAATCCTCTTGGACCCGCGCCGAAATTGCCTTCAAATGCTGGGGCCGTAGCCCAAGGCTAATAAAGTCCACGCTGTCATTCGCCCCATCCGCCAGCGGTCGCCCCAGTACGCTCAAGTAGATATCCAATACCTTGTTGCGTGGGGTCGAGCGCCTCATCGCAGCGGGCTCACTTGCGTCATTTACCGAAGCCGTAAGAAGGCTGCGGGCCCGTTGACGATCAGGCTTGCCGTTCTGCGACAGCGGCAACGCGTCCACCCTGAGCAAACGCGTGGGCACATGGGAGTGCGGCAGGTGCTGGCGGGCGAAGTTGCGGAGTTCGGTGGTGGTCGGTTCTTCGCCGCCCTGCTGACAGACATACAAAGCGCCAATGCAAACCTCGCCTTGGCGCTGCTCGCCGTAATCCACGACCAACACGTGCCTGAGCGACGGATGATTGATCAGCGCTATCTCGATATCCGGAAGCGATACCCGCACACCGCGAACTTTCACGTAGCCATTTACCCGACTGTCGAAGATCAAGGTACCGTCGCGGCGGTAACGCCCACAGTCACCGGTCCGGAACGCCCGAACGGCTTGGCCATGTTCATCACTGACGGTCACGAACTCGCTTTGAGCCAACTCTCCGTTTTCGAGGTACCCCAGCGCGAGATTGACGCCGGCCGTGTGAATTCGGCCAACAACGCCTGCCGGGCAATGCTCGCCTCGTGGGTCTAGGACGAAGTAGCTATTACCGGGCAAGGGCCTTCCATAAGGAATCAGCGCACGGTCATCGTCCGTAATTTCATGCCAGATACTCCAGATGGTGGTCTCCGTCGGCCCACCCAGGGAAATCAACCGAGATGACGGCAGCAGTTCACGCAACTCGGCGATCACGGCCGGCTTGATGTAATCACCGCCCTGGGCAATCAAACGCAGGCTCTTCAAATCATGGGTGGTGCGGCATGAAAGGAGCATTTCTAAAATAGCGGGCACAGAGCACCACAACGTCACCTGATGCTGGGCGATCAACTGGTTCCAGCGTACTGCGTCCTTTTCCTCGCCGGCCCCGGTAAGCACCAGTGTTGCCCCTGCCGTCAGACATCCGAACACGTCAAACACCGACATGTCATGGTGAAGTGGAGTCACGGACATAAACACATCGCGCTCGGTGACAGCCCAATGTTCAAGGGTGCTGCCGACGACATTGGCGGTGGCTCGGTTGTTCAGAACCACGCATTTGGGTTTACCTGTGGTGCCCGAGGTATAAAGGTAATAGGCCGGGGCGTCGCTTAATGACAGGTCATCCAGCACGGGCATCGCCTGGGTCTGCACAGCCAAGAGTTCCGCCGGTGTTGCCGTAACTGAGCCGACAGACTCATGTTGGGCAATCACCACAAGATCGGGCTGACAGTTTTCCAGCAGGTAACGCAACCGCTCGGCCGGCGCTGAAACGTCGATGGGAACCCAGATTACGCCTGTCAGAGCACACGCCAACGTCACCATCGTATGTTCCGGGCTGCGAGGCAGACAGATGGCGACGACTTGCCCACGCGATAATCCGCGCGCTTTCAATGCCCTGATGATGCAGCACACGCTGTGGCCGAGTTCGGCATAGCTGATTAGCCGATCACCACTGATGAGAGCAATTTTAGTATTGGTCCGATCAAAGATATTGGTCGCGATCCTGTCGAGAAACCCTTCGCGGCACGCTTCAGTGACCCGACTATTGAACCGGTAGTGGCCTTTTTCGATTATCGCCTTGGCATCAACGGCCAAAACCCCGCTTGTCGTCGCCTGGTCGATCGCCTTTTCGATTGCGTTCAAAACGGCGCTGACAATTTCTGGCTCCAGCACTGCGCGTGCATAGTCGATATCGAACACCAATTCGCCGCCGGCATTGGCCGAGAAGCGAATATCCATCGCCACCTGTGGCGTCTGGGTCAGACCGTCGTGCAGGCTCATCGGACTGCCCTGCGCCGAGACTGGCCAGGAAAACCCGTTGGTGATCACCACCGGAAGCACCGGGCCGGGACCATGGGACTCAAACAGCAAACGTGCAAGGTCCACCCCTGAGAAGCTCAGGTGCTGCAACCCTTCCAGCACATCTACTTGCAGCTTGGCAGCGCGTTCGGCAAAGCCATCTGGCTCGGCGCTCCAATTGATCGCGATAAAGCTTGAGCGATTCGCAAAAGCACCGACCGTTTGAGGGGCAACAGGCACCGCAACACACAAACCGCCCTCATCGAGCCAGTGCGAGAGCACTTCCAGCACCAGTGCCATTAGCGTGGTGTTTTTAAACAGCCGCTGCCGCGCGCCCAACTTGCAATAGGCGCCGAACGCCGGCTTGGGGATCAGCAGGCTCTGTCGCTCGTAGCGTGAAGCGCCCACCCGATCCAGCGCAGTGATCCACGGCAGCCGCGGTGCCCCGCTGACTGCAGCGAGCTTGGTTTTCCAATAAGAGGAATCTGCCTTGCGCTTACTGACGAAATCCTCTGGCTCGGATGCCGCCTGTGGGAACGGCTCCTCGCCAGTTGCGCCGTCGAACAGCTCGACCATGAGAGTGGCGATTGAGCGCCCATCGAGAATCAAGGCGTCGAGGCGTACGAAGACGCTCAACTGGCCCTCCGGGAGCTTGAAGATCGTGACGTTCCAAGGCGAACGGTCCAGCTCGAACAACGCATGCGCATACGCCTCGCGGCGCGCCTCAACGTAGCTGAGTGCCTCTTCTGGCGATAAGGTCGTAAGGTCGACTTCGTCCAGGTTCAACTGCACCTCATCGCTGACGAACTGCACGAGTTTCTGCGCGTCGATGCGTACTCTCAGGCTTTCATGGCGCTGAACCATCTCGACCAGCCGGCTTCGCAGCAGTGCCGGATCCATAGCACCGCGGTACTCGCGAAACTCTTGCATGGCCACACCACCCAGCGGCATCTGCGCGCTGCGCCCAAGCAAATAAGCCTGCTGTAAAGCGGTCAGTGGTTTTGCGACAAGCGCTGGCTGGGAGAGTGGCTGGTCCAGAACAGCGGAGCAAGCGGCCACCTCGCGCACCATCACCACGAAACGGTTGAAAAACTCCGACACCCAGGCTTGTGGTAACGCATCCAGACGGATATCCCAATTGATCAAGATGCCGCCGTCGGCGCAGGCAACCTGCGCGTCTAGCGCAACCTGAGGCCCTTGGGAAACCACCCAGTTCATGGGGCCCAACACTCGCCGCACGCGCTCAGAAAGCAGGTCTGCGCCAGACAGATCCAGCCCGGCGGTAAACACAACAGGGGCCAGTTGCGCAGCGCCATGATGACGGGACAGGTCGCGCATCAGGTTCACTCCGGGATAAGCGCAATGCTCGAGCAAATCCACCATATTGCCTGCCAGTTGCCTGCACAGCTCGGCCAGGCTCCGGGCCGCCTCCAGATCGACATCCAGAATCAGCATGTTGGCAAAATCGCCGACGATCCGCTCAACCTCGCCCACCAGCGGAGTTCGCCAGAACGTAGGGACATTGAGGCGAAATCGCTTGTCTCCCGTTTGGGCGCCGAGGGCCGCCGCAAACACCCCCATCATCAAGGTAGACAGCGTTATTCTGCGCTCGCGGGCGAGACGCTGTAACGCCTGGCGCTCTTCTGGGCCCAGCCATGTGCTGAGTCGATCGCTGTGCGGCTGGTCAGGCTGGGCCTCAAGAAAAGGTAACGTCGGCGCCGGCGCGATATCAGGCAGACGCTCGCGCCACCAGAGACGGTCCCGGTCACGGGCCGTTTTAAGTGCGCTATCGGTGCGCGCTTTGTCATACCAGTCGAAGAAAGATGGCGTGTGTGGCAGAGCGGCCTCTGGATGTTCATAGAGCTCTGCCAGGTCTTCTATCAACGTGCGAAAACTGGATGGGTCAATGGCGATCATGTCCGTATCGACATGCAGCCGAAACGCATCATTGGCCAGCAGGCTCACGCAAAACCGCGCGGCGGGCCTCTGACACAGATCAAGCTGCTGATGAGTCCATTCCTCACGCTTGCAGAGCAGGCGCTGCGCAACCTCCTCTTCACTCATCCAACGTAAATCCTCGACCTCCAAAGGCGGTGACTGGTCCATCGCAGCAATGGATTGAAGCCCTTCTGCATTCAGCCTGACTCGCAGCATGGGGTGCAGCCGACATACCTGCTCAAGTGCCTTGCGCAGCCGCTCCAGCTCAATGCAATGGCCATCGAACTCGGCATACAAATGAGCTGAAACTTTCCCTAAAAACGCATGAGCAGTCCGCCCGATCCAACAGGCGGCTTGCATTGAAGTTAACTCTCTCATGGCTCACTCATGTGATTGACAAATCGTAATGATTAGCATCACATATTAGGAACGATAATGATTCTATTTCAAGATTTTCTTTTATCCCTAGGCCACGGAGGCTTCCCCCAAATGAGAACGGGCACCCTAAGAACGAACGAGATGGAAGAGGTGCAACTCGCAGAGGTACAACATAGTTTTTCGTTCACATCCGGCGATCGCGAGTTAGCGGTCACCGGGATGCTGCAGAGAATTGAAACACCTGCCATTGGCGGCGATGACGCCAATAGCCTGTTCCAGCAGACAATTACGCAAGCGCTTGATCGGGCGCGCGAAGCTGGCCAGAGCAACCCAATCATCGTTGGCGCCATCCCTTTCGACCCTGCTGAACCTTCCTGCCTCTACATTCCTGAACACGCGCAATGGCGGCCCCGAGACACCCACGCGAGAACGGGTATGTCGACGCTGCCTGAGTTGATCGAACAGAAAAACATTCCGGACGAACAGGCCTTCAAACGGGCGGTGGAACACGCCGTCGTCAACTTCCGCCACAGCGACGTACGCAAGGCTGTGCTCTCGGTTCAACGCGAGCTGATATTTGCAAACGATGTGGATGTGAGTGCCCTGCAGCACAACCTGAAAGCCCAGAACCCGAGCGGCTACCACTTCTGTGTGCCAATGCCTGATGGCACCACGCTGATCGGTGTCAGTCCCGAACTCCTGGTCCGCAAGGAAGGCCTGAGCTTTCTGTCCAACCCGCTGGCAGGGTCAGCTAAGCGCATGGCCGATCCAGAAGCCGACCGGCGCAATGCAGACTGGTTGCTGACATCGGAAAAAGATCACTACGAACACGGGTTCGTGACCCAGGACATCGTCAGCCAACTCGGGGAACTGTGCACGCAGCTGAATGTGCCGCAACGCCCCTCCCTCATCAGCACGCCCGCGCTCTGGCACCTCTCGACCCGCATTGAAGGCACGCTGGCAGACCCGGCTGTATCGGCCTTGCAGCTTGCCTGCCGCTTGCACCCCACACCGGCTGTGTGCGGCTTCCCTACCGAGCGCGCCCGGCGCCTGATTCGCTTCGTCGAACCCTTCGAGCGCGGCCTGTTCACCGGCATGGTGGGTTGGTGCGATGCCCAGGGCAATGGCGAATGGGTCGTAACGATTCGTTGCGGCACTGTCAGGCGAAACAAGGTCCGCCTGTTCGCCGGCGCAGGCATCGTTGAGGCCTCAAGCCCTAGCTCCGAATGGGCAGAAGTCCAGACCAAACTTGGCACCATGCTGCGCGCCTGCGGATTGGCCCACTAACTCGAATTTTTTCACACGTGAATATTATGACTATTGAATTTAACCACTGGCCTCTCGAAAGCGCACAGCGTTATCGGGACAAAGGCTATTGGCTCGACAAACCGCTCACCCACCTCCTTCAGGAACGCAGCCAGTCGCAACCCGATGCCCCCGCGATTATTTGCGGCGATCGCCACTTCAGCTATGCCGAGTTGGACCAATTGTCTTCCAACCTGGCCTCGCGACTGGCCGCCAGCGGGCTTGGCAACGGTGACACTGCACTGGTGCAGTTGCCCAATATCGCGGAGTTTTACATTGTCCTTTTTGCCCTGCTCAAGTCAGGAATCGCCCCCCTCAACGCGCTCTACAGCCATCGCAAACTTGAACTCAAGAGTTACGCCAAACAAATCGCGCCAACGTTGTTGATTGCCTCCCGCGAGCATGAAGTCTTCCGTGACGACAGCTATATCGCCGACTTCCAGGAGGTGGGTTCAAGTCCAGACATCATCTTGCTGTTGGGCGAGCAACGTCACGAAAACAACCTCGCCGACTGGATCAATACGCCGAGCGAGAGCAACGTGAACGTCTCCCCCTCGGGGCCCGGCGAGGTCGCATTGTTCCAACTGTCAGGCGGCAGCACGGGAACCCCCAAACTCATCCCCCGCACTCACAACGACTATTACTACAACGCCAGGGCAAGCGCGCAAGTGTGCGAACTTACGTCACGCACGCGCTTTCTATGCGCGCTACCTGCCGCCCATAACTTCTTGCTCAGCTCCCCCGGCGCCCTCGGTGTTCTGCATGCTGGCGGCTGCATCATCATGGCGCCCAGCCCGGAGCCCTTGACCTGTTTTTCGATCATCCAGCGCCAAGAGGTCAATACTGTGGCCTTGGTGCCAAGTGCAGTCGCCTTGTGGCTGCAGGCAGCGCCGGAGCATAAAGAACAACTGCAATCGCTTGAGTTCCTCCAGGTCGGTGGCGCCTGTTTTGCCGACTCGTTGGCACGCCAGGTGCCCGGCGTGCTCGGTTGTAAGCTGCAACAGGTATTCGGGATGGCCGAAGGCCTGATCAACTACACCCGGCTAAATGACTCCGACGAACAGATTTCTACTACCCAGGGGCGTCCGATCAGCCCCGACGATGAAATCAAAATCGTTGACGAACAAGGCCTCCCCGTCCCGGACGGAGAACCTGGCATGCTGGCCACACGTGGCCCTTACACCTTTTGCGGGTACTACCAAAGCCCCGAACAAAATGCCCAGGCGTTCGATAACGAGGGTTACTACTACTCCGGCGACCTCGTCCAACTCATGCCGAGCGGCGATTTGCGCGTGGTCGGCAGGGTCAAGGACCAAATCAACCGTGGCGGTGAAAAAGTCGCTTCGGAGGAAATCGAAAACCTCATCGTCCTCCATCCGGATGTGACTCACGCGGGCTTGGTGGCCATGCCCGATGACAGGCTGGGAGAAAAAAGCTGCGCGTTCGTCGTCTCACGCAACCCGAGCCTGAAGCCGCCCGCGCTCAGACGTCACCTGATGGAACTCGGCATCGCCGAATACAAACTGCCCGACCGCATCCGGCTAATCGCGACCATGCCGCTGACCCCCGTGGGCAAGATTGACAAGAAGCACCTGCGTCAGCTTCTGGCAGCGGAAACCACCCGCGCCTGGTTGCAGACCCGCGTGCTGCAACTCGTCGAGGACTGTGAAGACCTGGACCCTGAGGAAAACCTGATTTTCTATGGCCTCGACTCCTTGCAAGTGATGAGACTCGCTGCCGAACTCAAGGAGCGTGGTATTGCCGTCAGCTTCGAAGAACTGGCGGATTCGCCCACGCTCAGCAGTTGGTGGTCATTGGTAGACGCGAGGCAGATAGCCGCCTGACCGGGCGGCGTCACCCAGTCGATTTAAAAGGAGTTAGACATGACTTTATCCCCTGCCGACCAACGCAAGCTTGAAGGCTTCTGGCAGCACTGCGTGACACATCAGTATTTCAACATTGGGTATCCCGAATCAGCCGATTTTGATTACTCCCAGCTGCACCGTTTCTTGCAATTTTCAATTAACAACTGCGGGGACTGGAACGAGTACAGCAACTACCTGTTGAACTCGTTCGATTTTGAAAAAGACGTCATGACGTATTTTGCCGAGCTGTTCAACATTGCCCTTGAAGACAGTTGGGGTTACGTCACCAATGGCGGGACGGAAGGCAACATGTTTGGCTGCTACCTGGGACGCGAACTGTTTCCGGACGGCACCCTGTACTACTCGAAAGACACTCACTACTCCGTGGCAAAGATCGTCAAATTATTGCGGATCAAATGCCGTGCGGTCGAATCGTTGCCCAATGGCGAAATCGACTACGACGACCTGATGGTAAAAATAACCGCCGACCAGGAGCGTCACCCCATCATCTTCGCCAACATCGGCACCACGATGCGTGGAGCCGTGGATAATATCGAGACCATCCAGCAACGCCTGCAACAGGCAGGCATTGCTCGCCACGACTACTACCTGCACGCTGATGCGGCCCTGAGCGGGATGATCCTGCCCTTCGTCGATCACCCACAACCCTTCTCGTTTGCCGACGGCATCGACTCGATCTGCGTCTCCGGCCACAAGATGATCGGCTCGCCCATTCCTTGCGGAATTGTCGTGGCCAAACGCAACAATGTCGCGCGCATTTCAGTGGAAGTGGACTATATCCGGGCCCATGACAAGACCATCAGCGGCTCGCGCAACGGCCACACCCCCCTGATGATGTGGGCGGCACTGCGCAGCTACTCATTGGCTGAATGGCGCCATCGGATCAAACACAGCCTGGACACGGCGCAATACGCCGTCGACCGCTTCCAGGCCTCGGGCATTGATGCCTGGCGCAACGAAAACTCCATCACCGTCGTGTTCCCTTGCCCATCAGAAAGAATTGCGACGAAATACTGCCTGGCCACCTCCGGTAATTCGGCACACCTGATCACCACACCTCATCATCACGACTGCAGCATGATCGACGCCTTGATCGACGAAGTGGTTGCCGAAGCTCAACTGAGTACCCTTCGATCTAAGCGAGCATTCACTGAACAAGCGGTCGTCGAGCGATTGCCGACGGCGTCATTCAACTTGCGTACTCATTATTGAAAGAGACCAGCACCATGCTGCCACTAAAACCGCCACAAGCCTGCGAGAACCTCAATGACATTCGAGCGGGCATCGACTTTTTTGACCGCCAGATCCTCGACTCGCTACAAAAACGCCTGCGTTACGTAAAGGCTGCGGCGCAGTTCAAAGCCAACGAACAGGACATTCCAGCACCTGAACGCGTCGCGGCCATGCTTGAGGAGCGGCGACTATGGGCGGTAGAAGCCGAACTTGATGTCGCTTTCGTCGAGAAGCTCTACGAGCAGATTATTCACTGGAACATTCAACAGCAAATCCTGCATTGGCGGGCCACCCGATAACCAACGTACTCGGCGCAGGCCAAGTCATGACGATGGCGGGTGGATGAATTCGGGCTGTCCTTGTTCGAGTGGTGGGTGTTCGCAACTATCACCGTCGACCAAGGGCGGCCTTTTTTTCATTTTTTTGTAATCAGATCAGCCGGTTAGCTGTTAAGTAAGTGCCATTCGGGACAGATTTATTAGTTACAGACAATAACCAAATAAACCTGTCACCTTCTATGCTGTCATCTCCTTATGCCGCAGCTTAGCGCTCGGGAAACTCCCTTATGGTCTCTTCAACAGAACGAATCAAATTAGCCAAGCCTTTATTATCAACATTGAAAGGCAATGAAAACTCTCTGTCACTTGAGTAATCATACGCTGCGCCCTTAGGATGAAAATTAAAGTCAAGTATTACTGTCAGCTGCTTATCACCAAAATACGAAAATGCCAACTCCCCTTCCGTGAATGCAATCCTTGAAGGTAACACTCCAGCTTTTAAACTTCTCAACCATCTCAACAGCCCTAATAGTTCATTAGTGCGCAGATAGGGCCCACACGCTCTCCATGACTCCCCAGCCTTATGTTCGACATCTATACTGACAACCAACCAATTAGCATCTAGCTCATCCTGCGCACCGGAAAATTCATACCCTTTCACTTTGAGTGAAAACTCATTACCCTTATCGAATAAGTCAATCATATTTCACTCCCTATTTTTCGCCGGCCTAAAGGTAACAATCTTCTTTGTTGCTGGGTTAATAATCACCTCAAGCCCTTTGTACCCATATCCAATGGCACCATTACCAGCATCAAATTTAGTGCCACCATTGAATATTCTCAATGTCATTGGGTATTTCAAAACCAATATTTTTCGTTCGAGAATCCTTGAGCCTAGTAATGGCATGGTTCAATCCCCGCTGTACCGAAAATCCCAAGCAGCCTCTGATGCAATCGGAAGGGGACAGATTTATTTTTCTAGAGACTCATTCTTTATATCTAAAAGGACTAGTCAAACCTATAAATAAATCCGTCCCCTTTTTCCCCTTCCAGATACTCTCGCCAATTACAAAAAAGCCTATCAATATTTTGTTGAGCTGTATATTCCTCAGGCTTATATCCGCCCTGCGCCGGCATATAGCGAACAAAGCTTTCTATTTCAGTGGGAAAATCAAAATCCTCATAAACCAACTCAACCGATCCAAGAGGATCAACGACATGACGTTGATTCTCATACAGCCACTTAAGCGCAATGAACAACCATTTTTGTTTCGACGTAAAAGCAAGCGTTTCTTTTTCCTGCTTCGAGAGCAAATACATCTTTTCTTCAATTTCCCGGATGTCAATTTCACCCAAACAAATCAGATCAATTTCCAATGGTTCGACGGATCCGTTAGACACATTAAAGTCGGCAAACTCTACAACAAACTTCCAACCTACCAGCCTTCGCTCATAACCCCACAGCACATCTCGCCAACATACATCTACACAGCTATAAATAAATGAATTCGGAACCATAGGAAAATACATTTCACTTCACCTTCGGCGGACGTTGATTTGGAATACCATTTATTATTCCATTCTCGATAAATCTCTGATGAGTGACATTTCCTGACGGATCAAGAATATATTCATATATACCTGACTTCCCATTGAGGCCACCCGAAGTTTGTAGCAAGGTTCTATTGACACCGTCCCCACCTATTACCGGGAACGTTTTACCTGCTGCAAGCTGCTCCTTGGTGAGATAGCTAGCTGTAATGAAAAGGGGACTAATAAAAAGGGGACAGATTTATTTTTCTAGAGACTCATTCTTTATATCTAAAAGGACTAGTCAAACCTATAAATAAATCTGTCCCCTTTTTTCAGTCCCCTTTTTTCATTAGGTCTGCGATTCACCCGGACTGTCCTTGTTCGATTGGTGGGTGTTCGCAATTATTACCGTAGACCAAGGGCGGCCTTTTTTCACTTTTTTTGAGCCAGCTCGATTCGCGGCTTCAGTCACGAGGCTTGCAGCTTAAAACTGAAAACCCACGAGACAGCACTTCAAATCCAGAACCTCCATGATCTTTAAACCTGAAGTTGATACCCTCAAGCTGATCTGCCGAAACATTTTCCAGCTCTATCTCGCTCAAGTAAAAAGCACCGTTCACTTCGGGAACTTTAAACCGACTCACACCCATAAACTTTAAGCCAACTTCAAATTCAAAACGCTCAAACTCATAAAGCATGACAAGCCCAATCTCATACATCGAGACATCCTCTCCCGAGTGTTCTTGCCGAACGCTAAAGCTTAATACGAGATTCAAATTGTATAAATTAAATCCTGGAATGATCGAAAGTTTTTCAACCCCATCTACATTACTCTCTATCGTTTGCATATCCGCTCCTAATAATCCAGATGCACGCCAGGCCTAGCGCCTCTCACATTCTGATTTTTTTCGAGATCTCGCACATGATGGTGCGGATTCGGATGCACGTCTGGCTGCCCGTGGTCAGTCATGTGAGTCTGGCCTTTGCTACGTCCGTATTCATCAAAAAAAGGGGACAGATTTATTTTCCAGAGACTTATTCGTTATATCTAAAAGAACTCATCAAACCTATAAATAAATCTGCCCCATTTTTTCCGCCTTTTCCCCATCACCGTAGACCAAGGGCGGCCTTTTTTTCACTTCTTCATTGTTAAACCAGCCGGTTAGCTGTTAAGTAAGCGCTATTCAAATCCGCCACTCTTATCTCTTTTATCCTTCGTTTAAACGGGTCAAACAATACAGCCTTACTTGAGCTTTGCGTTTTAAGCAACAACCTAAGCATCTGCCTAACCAATTCTGAAATCAACGGATTAATGCTCAACACGGCAACCAACTCATCAACAAGTAAACTAATTTGCGTGCCGAAAAACAGGTCATAATCATCAAAACTCAAGCTAGAAAGCATTGGAAATTGCTCGACATCCAGCCGAAAGAAAAAACTCGCCACATCCAAAGGAATCTCGATACGATCAAGACAGCCATCTAGGCCGACGGCGGCTAAACCTGTATCCCACATCATTAAATAATACATAATTCAGAACGTCTTCCCAGGAAATGTGTTCACCAAGTTGCCTTATGAACCAGTAATTACCGTCATAAAACTAGTGGACTGCCCATCTGTTTTGGCATCAACACCTGGGGTGATTTTAGTGCCTACAGGCAATCCCGAAATCAATTCGTCCCTCGTCAGAGCGGACCCCGACACTCCTTTTGCACCAACTTACAAACTACTTAAACGCCAAGCGCTCTCAACAAAGTCGAAGCATCCTTTAATAGTTCGGGATCTTGACTTAAATTCTTCACTTCGGCCAAAGCGCAAACGGCCTTTTGCGCCGCACTTGTATTTCTCTGCCAACACTCTGCACTCACACTTGCCAGAGCTGCAAGCAGCTCGCCGTCGTATCTCTCTCCTGCCAACACATCATCATGTAGTAATATCACAGCAAAGGGTAATAGCTCATTAACAAAAAGATTTTGCCTAATTGCGCGGCATACATCTCCTACACTTAAGTGATCTAGTGGAGTATCGCATACCAAAAGATACCATTCGCTCAACGACGACGGGCTGTCTTCTGGCAACCAACTGATTTGAGTAAGTCTTTCCAATTCACGAAACGTCATATCCCGGCACCATTTAAAGCTGACTCAATACGATTGATAGTATCGACCGCTCGCTGACGTGCAGCTTGCGCTGACGGTTCATTCACCCCCTTCAAGGTGTCCGCATGGTTCCGTAAACCTCGAAGAGTGTCGTTCATCTCTTTTAGGTGATCCCAATAACCACCGCCAGGCTTCGGAACAGGATTACCAGCCATATCCTTTAAGGTACCCGTAATATCACTATCCTTGAAATTATTGAGAATATTGTCAATTTTTCCGACAGCTCTTTTTTGGCCTTGACTCAGCGTAGCCAGAGTGTCTCCAGCCCCTTTTGCACCATTAGCAAAAACCGTGTTCCCCGCCTTCACGCCTAAGGACTTAACCTCCCCAAGCACAGCATCCATCAAAAACTCAGTCGCTACAACATACTCATCTCCATGCAAAAGGTTATCAGGGTCAGCTTTAGCCTCCGCATGAAATTCCCTCATGGTTTCAACAGTACGGTCTGTCAGCTTTGCAGCGAGCTCGATAGCTTTAGATTCTTTGAACTCTCTGTACTGATCGCCCATTGCCGCTTCAGCTGCTGCATGTGCGACAACACTCACTACCAGCTTCATAGGCCCCATCATGGCCTGCACGCTAAGCATCGCAGCCTGAAACTGCTCTGCGGGCAGCTTCTGGGAAAGCTTGACTATATCAACGATGCCATTGAGCGCTGCTTCACCCCCGTTACGCGGTAAGTCATCAACGAGCACGGCCGGTAGCTCGTACCCTGAGCCCGTCTTAGGCTGGGTGGAAGGTGTGGCACGGCAACTGCCATCATCCATGCAGCCCTTAATTTTCTTATCGTAAATTGCCGCCTTTTCCGAAAAGTCATTCAGTGCGCTTATAACGTCTGGCGGAAGCGCATCCAGAGTGTTAGGCGCGAGGCCCTTGCGCACTAAATTCTTCGAAATTGTCAGCGCCTGCTCATCGCCGAATTTTTTGCGAATATTCGCTGAAACATCGTCAATGCTGACGCGCTGAGCCTGAATTTCTCCCTTGATCTGGTCGAGCGCGCCGGCAACTGCTTCGATCTTTTTCTTTTGGTTGTCTTTGAAATTGACAACGTCTGCAACCAGATCTTTGGCGGCTTTCTCAGGATCCATCACAGCATCAATGGACGAACTACTCGCATACAGATCCGTTCGTTTTTCATCATCCTTGGTGATCTCATAGGCCTTACCCACATCCCGGTTCAACCCAGCCGTAGAATCAGCGCCCGTCTCGGTATCCCCACGTACGACGATTTCACCTGCCCCCACCGTGGCTCGGACAATCTGCTCACGCTCTTTCTCGTAGTTCCAACCCTCAACGCTCCAACCGGTCTTACCTTCCTTGCCTTTGCCCGCCTGGCTGCTGTCTTGTACGGTGTTGCCTTTGCTTTCACTGCTCCCGGCTTTATAGGTGCCGCCTACGTTCAGGTAGTACCCATGCTCTTTGTCTTGCCCGGCGATATCGCTGAAGCCGAGGGTGCCGGTGTCCAGTTTCAGGTTGCCGTTGTCAGCGGCGATGACGGCTCCGTCGATCTGGGTATGGTTCTCTGTTCTGATATCGACGGCATTTTTGCCGGTGATACGGGTTTGCTCTTCGACCCAGTCCGTTTTGCCTGTGGTCTTGCCAAAGCCGACCGAGCCGCTGACACCCGCACCCGGGCCGATGGTGGCCGTAACGCTGATATCAAACTCTTTACCCTTGACCTTGCCCGTATCAGCGACCGACGAAACCTTGAGGTCGCCGCCCACACGCCCCACCACTTCATCGCCTCTCAGATTTGCTCCACCGATGGTGGTGTCTTTGCCACTGGCGAAACCCAGGCGGTCGCCGGCATAGAGGTAAGCCTCTTGTTGGCGTTGGCCTTCTCGCTCCAGGTTACCCTTGCCCATACTGACGCTGACGTAGACGCCAATACCTTCAGAGCCAAACGTCAGACCTGCTTCCCCGCCGCCACTGTGGCGGTTGTTTTCGCTGTTGCTGTCGTTATGCGCCGAACGAATGTTCAAATCGTTGCCGGCATTCAGCTCGATATCTCGCTGAGCTTTAGCCTGCGTTCCAACCAAGTTCAGGTCATTGCTGGCCTTGAGGTTGATATCGCGACCGGCTTCCAGCTGTGAAGCCGTGGACGAGCCTTGGGAACTCTCGCCCGTAGCCGTGCCGAAGCTACCGCCAGCGCCCAACTTGATCCCGCCGCTGGTACCGCCATGAATGCCGCCCCAACTTTGGGTGTGGGTGGTTTCTTCACTAATCCCGCCCTTGGCCACGTCCAGCGTGACGTCACGTCCTTTGATATTGATGTCACGTCCGGCGTCCAGGTGGCTTCCCTTCACCAACACATCGTTGCCAGCGTTAAGGTGCAGATCGTTACCGGCGCTTAGCGTCGAAGAGCGATTGGTCTGCTCGATAACCTGCTGGCTGTTGGTCTGCTTACTGTTGCCGAACTTCCCGTCCAGCGTCGGCCCACTGACAAACTGACTGACCGAATCAACTGCTTTGAGCGTGCTTGAGCCCTTGCTGACATTGTCCTCGCCTTTCCCTGCTCCGCTGACAGCGTCCTTGGTATTGGCGTAGTTATGGTTGATCGAAACACCCAGGCCGTTGCTCTCTTTCTCGCGTATCTGTTCGGTGAGCACACTTTCACGCGCAGCATCGATATTGATATTTCTGCCCGCCGTCAGCTCGATATCATTGGCAGCGCCCACATCAGAGCCGCGCTGGTTGATATCACGCTTGGCGTTGATCGCCACATCTTGCCCGGCATTTATCTGGCTGCCGGAAGCGGTTTCGTGTTCGACACGGTTTTTCTCCGAACTGCCTTCGGTGCCGGCGAAGAGGCTGATGCCATTGCCGTTACTGGAAATGCTTGAACCCGTCTGTTTTTTCTTCTCCCACGTACGTTCGCTGCTGGTGTCTTGCGCGGCGACCACATTGACGTCGCGCCCTGCATCCAGGTTGACATTGCGCCCTGCGCTGATGCCACTGCCAACCAGATTGATGTCGCGCTCAGCCTGCAAAGTTGCATCGCGCTCGGCACTTACATGGCTGCCCACGCTGGTGCTGCTCTGAGCTTCACGACCGGCCTTCTTAGCGGACGAAATGGCAACCGATGTTGGCCTTTCCGTGTAACCAAACTTCTTCTTGTGCTCTTCACTGCGGCTATAGGCCGTGTCGTTCGCAGAAATCAGGTTGATATCACCCGTGCTATTGACCAGCCCGGAGCGCAGCTCAGTGTCGTTATCGGCACTAATCTCACTGGCCCGCACCCGCACATCATTACCTGCCGCCACCACCACGTCATTGCCCGCCTCCAACTCACTGCCCACTTGGCTCGCAGTAGTCTTCAACTGGCTTTTGCCGCTTTTGGACAGCCCCAGGAACCCGGACTTGGTCTTCTTGCTGTAGGAACCATGCTCCTCGACCCCCGACAACACCGCGATGTCACCCGTGGCTCCCAGCAACATGTCTCCATCGGCCCTCAGCTGGCTGCCGATCACGGTGACGTCACGCCCGCCGTCGATGCTCATGCCGCCATCGGCGTTCTTGCTGGCGTTAACGGTCAGGTCTTTACCGGCTTCAACGACCGAGGCCACGTTGGTGCTGTCGTAACTCTCCCGCTGTTGGCTTTTGCTACGACCGAACGAGCCCTTGCTCTTTTTCGAGTAGAACGAAGCGTCTTCATCCAGTGCCGACAGAATGCTCACATCGCGTTGTGCATCAAGGGCCACGTTGCCGCCACCGGAAATCCGGCTGGCGGTGAGTTCCAGGTCTTTACCGGCATTGAGCGACACGTCGCCGCCGGCCGTCAGTACGCTGGAAACCTGGCTGATGTGATCCTTGGACTGAGTGACCTTCTTGGACTTGCTCGATGAATGCTGTTCGTCGGCAGCCGACGAAATACTCAGGTTCTCAGTCGTCGTAATGCTCAAGTCACGCTTGGCGTCGATGCGGCTGGCAATGGCACTGAAGTCACGCCCTGCCGATACCTTGAGGTCACGGCCTGCCTCCACGCTGGCACCGTTTTGCGTCACGGTTTCGGTGCGCAGGCGGCTGCCCAGATCCAAGCCATTGCGTTGCTCAACGGCATCGATGTGCACATCGCGGCCAGCGACCAATGTGGTGTCACGCCCGCTTTGCAGCACGCCACCGGTATTGGCGATGTCACGACCTGCATTCATCGTCAGGTCGTTGGCAGCCTCGATGCGTGACGCACTGTCGAGATAATCGCGGCGCTCAGCAGTACCGTTGCCGGTGCGGGTCACTGCGCGCTCGTTGATCACATCACCCTTGATCGCGGTGAGCGTGACGTCGCGTCCGGCGATGATGCCACCGGACTTGTTGACGATGTTGTTACCTGCCAGCAGGTCCAGACGGTTGCCGGCTTCGATCAAGCCGCTGTTGATCAGGTCGTTGCCCGCTTTGGCGGACAGGTTGTTGGTAGCGCGCAGGGTACCGGCGTTCTCCAGGTTTTCGCCGGCAATCAGGTTCAGATCGTTACCGGCGATCAAGGCACCGTTGGGCGCGAGACGATTGTCGGCCTGGGCCATGTACAGCACGGGCACCAGCACCTTCTCACCGTTCACTTCGTGCTGTTCGAGCCAGACGATGTCGTGGGTCAGTGCCGCGACCTGTTGCGAGGTCAAGGTCACGCCCACTGCCAGGTTCAGTTGCTGCTTGCTCTGGATCGCATTGTCCATCAGGTACTTGAACAGTTTTTCGTCGGTGTTCTGACCGTCGATAAAGCGCTGCCCTGTGCGTGCTTGCACAGCCTGCTGGATCAACCGTTGTTCATAGAGGCCGTCGCCCAGGCGCTTGGCACTTTCGTCCGGGTTGTAACCCAGGCCCGCGAGCAAATAGTCGGAGCTCATGAACTGCTTGAGGTCCGTGAGCACCGGGTTGGTTTCGATCAGGTATTTATGCGGCTGGGACTTAGGCGCGGTGGGCGTAAAGCCCTGCACGCGGTTGATGGTCTGGCTGGCGACCGTAGTGGTTTGCGCCGCTGCATTGAGCGGCTGGGCAATCACGGCTGCGATCTGGGTTGGGCTGCTGCCCGGACCTTGTGCAGCCGGTGCGCTCACAACCGGCTGCACGCCTGGCATAACCGGCGTCACGCCAGGAATGTTCAACGTCGGTCGAGAAGGCTCGTTCGGCGTAATGATCTCAATGCTTGCATCCCGCTCAGTCAGCGCCAGGCCCGGCTGATCGCCCGGCCCGGTGACCACGGTCACTGGCGCAGTTGAGCCTGTAGACGGATTTTGGGCGTTGATACCATCGCCCCGGGCGATTTCACCTGGGGTGATCTGGCTGGGCGTCCAGCCACTCCCGTTGGCTACCTCGCCGGCACCGGCAACGTTAAGCGCTCTGCTGTTGGCGGTGATGCCACTGACCTGACGTGCTGAGGAATCCAACTGACGAGTAGACGCGCCCTGTTGAGTAACATTCTTCAAGTCGAAGGTGCGCGTTTCAAGCGCCGGCTGTGCATCCTGGCGTTGAGCCAGGCCGAGCGTGGCACCGCCCATGGTCCAACTCTGCGGGCCGCTGGTGGCTTGGGTGGCTTGGGTGGCTTGGGTGTCTTCACCTGCTTGGCTACTGAGGCGGAACAGGCCGTGGGTGCCGGAGGGCAATGTGAAGCCGCGCAACGTAACGGGGTTGACTTGTTGTTGTGCCAGGTCCGGTGGCAATTGCGGAGCGAGTTGCACAACCACTGTTGTCGGACCGCCGGCGACACCCGTGTCCTCATTGCGCGCAGCACGCCCGGCCAACGCGGTAAAGGATGTCTCGATGCTGTTGATCAAGGATTTGGTGGCCGTGATATTCACGGTACCCGCTGCCTGGATGATCGCGGGTGCCAATGACGCGCCAGCGGTCGATACCAAGGTATCTCCAATCAGCCTGAAGGCTGACAACGCACTGACCGGCAGGCTTTTGGGTCCGGGCTGAGCGTTGTAGGGATCCATGATGTTACGTTTGAAACGCCAGTAAGTACCATTGGTTGATTCCATCCGCCAAGTCCGGGTACGCGTTCCGGAGCCAGACGCTGCACCTTTGTTAGTCAGCGTATCAGCGGTGATATTCATGTCCGCGCCGGAAGCGATGACACTGTATTCATTGAGCACATTATTTGCAGCGACATCCATACGGCCGCCCGCCTGGATAGTCGAAGCAGCCGATGTTTTCAGCAGCTCACTTTGATAGTTCTCGGTACCAATAAAATCGACGACAAAACTGCCCCCGCTACAGTCCCAGCAGATATTTGTAAGCGATCCGCCACTACCGGGTGTTTCTTTGGTCGAAAATTCATCCCGACGGTTAGTCAGGCTGGCAACCTTGAGGGACATGTCTCGGCTGGACTCAATGCTCCCCGATATGTTCTCCAGGCTGACCGCCTTACTCGTACCATCAAGACCGCTTATATCCAGGCGCCCTAGGCTATAGATATCGCCGTACTGGTTCGTGATGGTGTTGCTATGCAAGGTCATGTCATTGCCGCTGAACAACAAACCATGATCGTTCAACAAGGCTGCACTGGTGACTGTCACATTCTGTGCGGCACCCAACGTCCCGTAGTTGTTCAGCGTACCTGCAGAGAGTTCGAGATTGGTCGCGGAGGTCAAGCGTCCGGAGTTGTTCAATTGCCCATCGACGGTGATCAGCGTGTCGCCACCGCTGGTAATCTTGGCGTTATTACTCAGGTCCAACTGAGCCGCATGCAGGTTGAGGACACTCTGAGTGGTGACTCGCCCGTTACCGCTGTAGGTGCCCGCGAGATCGAGAGTTGAACTACCATCACTGGCAATCAACCCATTGTTCACCCAACTGCCACCCTTACCTTCCAGGTGCGTCGAAGCCAGCAACTGCCCGGTGTCCGTCTGGGTAAAGTTATTGACGTTGACGTTCAATCGCCCTGCCTGAATGACGCTGGTATTGGTCCAGGTATCTGCGTTCAGGGTCAGGCCGCCACGTGTGAGAACGGTACCGCCGGCGCCGGTTACGTTGGGCAACGAGATGTCGAACGTGCCCTCACCCACATGCAGCAATTGGCCGCCGTTGTTCTGGAAGCTGGCGGCCGCCAGGGTCAGGTCCTGGTTGGCGATTTCCACGGCGCCGTTACGGTTGTCGAACACGCCGCCGATCTGGAACTCTGTCTTTCCGGCGCGTCCCAGGGCGCGCAACTTGCCGCCCTGGTTATCGAGGGCGTTGGCGGCCACGGTCAGGTTGTTGGTGCTTTCGATCAGGCCGTTGTGGTTGGTCAGTTGGCCATTGAGGCCGAAGGCGATGTGGTCGCCGGCTATCTGCCCGGCGCTGTTATCCAGGGCGCTGCCATTGATGCGCATCAGGCCTTTGGCATATAAAGCGCCCTGCTGGTTATTGAGGGTTGCAACCGTCAGCAATGCGTCGCTGGTTTGCGCGCCGAGATAGCCACCCTGGTTATCGAATTGACCGGCATTGAGTAGAAGGCGCTGGCCTTGAATCAAGCCGCCCTTGGGGCTGCCATTGAGGTCACGGCCATTGCGAAGCACTCCCACCACACCGGCTTCAATGGCGCCCTTGAGACTGGCGAGCACACCGCTACGGTTGTCGAGGTTCCCGGCCTTGAGGTGCACGTCACCGGTCTGGCTAATGATATTGCCGCCTTGGTTGTCGAGATCGCCATTGACCTCGACACGCAGGCCGTTCTGCCCCTGCAACTTGCCCTGCGCGTTGGTCAGGCCAAAGGCGTTGATGCGCAGATCGCCCTCCTGGCTGTAGATCAAACCGTCAGCATTGTTTTGAACGATGGCGCTGGCATCGATGACCAGCGGACCTTTGGCCGCGACGGTGCCGCCTTGGCTGTTGTTCAGGCCGCCCATGGCCAATGACAGGCGTCCCTGGCTGGCCAGTTGGCCGCCTCGGTTATCCACCTCAATGGCACGCTGGAGTTCCAACGAGCCAGTGCCTGCGATCTTGCCATTGACGTTGCCTAGGTTGCCTTGCAGGTTGAGCACCAGATGGTCGTTACCCATCAGCGAGCCACCGGTGTTGAGCAAGTTGCCACCCAGGAAGTTCAGATTGCGCAGGGCCGTGATATTACCGGCACTGTTGTCGAGGTCGGCCGCGCTCAGATCCAACGTCGAACCGCTGTCGATCAACCCACCTTGGGTGTTGTTCAATACGCCAATCACGCTCAAGGTCTGCTGCGCGCCGCTGGAGATCACACCTTTGTTGCTGTTATCCAGGCTGGCGGCGCTGACACTCAACCGCCCTTGGCTGGCCAACGCACCTTCGCCACTGTTGAGCAAGCTGCCACTGAGGCGCACATCAAGATCACCGTTGCGACTGGACAGCGTGCCTTTGTCACGGTTATTCAAGTGAGTGCCGATCAGGTTGAGGCCCTGCCAACCCGATATCAGGCCGCCGCGGTTAACCACGTCGCCTGCATTGAGCGTGAGTAACTGTTGGCTGATAAGCGTGCCGGCGCTGTTGTCCAGGCTGCGCCCCGTCAAGCTAAGTGCATTTTGGCTGGACAGTTCGCCGCCCTGGTTTTGCAGGTCGCGTAGGCGTTTCAAGGTCAACGGGCCTTTGGCAAAGATCAGGCCCTTACGGTTATCCAGATCACCGTTTGCCAAGTCGACGCTCAGGCGCTGCTCACCTATCAACCTGCCGCCACGCAAGGCCATGGACGTGAGCGTGAGGTCCATATCACCCTTGGCCGATACCTCGCCGCCGTCACTGGCGTCTAAACTCTGGGCATTGAGTTCCAGGCCACCCTGGCTGTTGATCAGGCCTTTGGCGCTGTTGTCCACGGCCAACGCATTGAGCGTCAGCGCGCTGGTACCCAGCAGGCTGCCGCCCTGGTTATTGAAGTTGCCCGCATTGACTGTCAATGCCTGCGCGGCGTTGATCAAACCTTGTTGCCCGTTGCTCAGCAGCCCAGTGCTGGTCAATTCAAGGCCACCACGGCTGGTGAGCGTACCGCCGCTGTTATCGACCGCGGCCGCTTGCGCACTCAGGCTTGCACCTGCAACCAACCCCTTGATGTTAGTGAGCACCTGGTCGATACGCAGCGTCAGGCCCTGGTTGCTGAGCAGGCGGCCACTGCTGTTATCCAGGTTGCGCGCCACGATATTGAAAGCCTGTCCACTGGAGATTTCACCGGCCTGGTTGTTCACACCATTGAGATGGTTGAGCACCAGCGGCCCGGTCGCGTTGATGAGGCCCTCCTGGTTGTTGAGCTGGCCATTGTTCAGGTCCAGGGTCAGGCCCGCGTTGCTGAACAGCTTGCCACCTTGTTGATCAAGCCCATCGACGCTGGCCGTCAGGGCCTGGGCACTGCCTATGCTGCCAGCGGTGTTGTTCAGTAACCCAGCTTTCAACTCCAGCTTGTCGCCGCTGATCAGACGACCGCCGGTGTTATCCAAAGCGCCAGTGGTGAGCCCAACCGCACCTTTGCCACTGAGCACGCCGTTCTGATTCCCCAGGCTGGCGCTGCGCAGTTGCAGGGTGCTGTCAGTCACGAGCTCACCGCCCTCGTTGTCCAGCGCCCCTGTCAGACCCAGCGCCAACGCCTGGGCACTGGACATTCGGCCCTGACGGTTGACCAGGCTGGCGGCGTTGACGCCCAGGCGCCCTTCACTGTTGAGCACGCCCTGGCTGTTATTCAGCTCTCCTTTGAGTTCCAGTTGCAGAAGCTGCTGGGCGAGCAGTTTGCCCGTGCTGTTGTCCAGGTCCTGAGCGCTCAGCATCAAACGCTGCGTGTTGAGCTGGCCTTGATTACGATTAAGCAGCTGGGTGAGCGTAAGGTTCAAGGATTGCCCGGCCAGCACACGACCCGCATCGCTGTTATCCAAGGTGTGTCCTGTAACGGTCAGGTCGGCGTTGGTCGACAGTTCGCCACCGCGGTTGTCGACCCGATCGACCAGCAGTTTCACCGCCTTATCGGCGCCAACCAGGCCTTTGCGGTTGTCCAGGGACGCACCACGCACATCCACGGCGGTGGTGCTGATCAGTTGGCCGCCGCGGTTATCGACCTGATCGATATCAACCGTCACCAAGGCTTTGCCCGATACATCACCGTCACGGTTGTCGAGCCGCGCAGAAGACACCCGCATGGCACCGTCGGCAATCAGCGTTCCGCGCTGGTTATCCAGCGCCTGGGTGGCAGAGACGTCCATGACGCCACGACTGTTGAGCAAACCATCAGTGTTGTCCAAGCGAGCACTGTTGGCGTTAAGGGAGGCGGCGCTGATCGCACCTTTGGTGTTGCCCAAGGCGTCTTGAATCTGCAGTGTCAGGCCCTGGTTACTGATCAGCTTGCCGCCGCCGTTATCCAGGTTGCGAGCCGCCAGCGCGAAGGCTTGCTGGCTGGAAATTTCGCCACGCTGGTTATTGACATCAGCCAGGTTTTTCAACATCAGCAGCGGGCTATTGATCAGGCCGCCCACGTTGCTCAGTTGGCCGTGGTTAAGGTCCAGATCGAGCTGGGTGTTGCTGAACAGTTCGCCGCCCTGCTGATTCAGGCCGGTGAGGGTGGCGGTCAGATTTTTGCTGCTGGCGATACGCCCGCTGTTGTCCACCTGGGTGGCTGCCAGGTCCAGGCGATCAGCGCTGGTGATACGGCCATTGTTGTTCAGCGTGCCGGTGGCCAGGGTCAGTGCACCACGGCTGTTGAGCAGGCCTTTGGGGCCGTTGTCCAGGCTCGCGCTGGTGAGCGTCAGGGCGGCATCGGTCTCCATGACGCCGCCCTGGTTGGTGATAGCACCGCTGGCAGCAAGTGTGAGCGCACCTGCCGAAGAGACGGCACCCGCGTCGTTGTTGAGCGTCGCGCTGGTCACCTGCAGGGTGCCTTCGCTGCTGATTTTGCCCAGCTGGTTATCCAGCCGACCATCCAGTTCAGTACCGGGAATGGCTACCAGCGACATGCTCAGCGATTGCTGGCCCGCGAAAGTGCCTTGGCCGTTATCCAGGCGCGCGCCGTTGAAGCGGTTATCCCGGGCGAAAATCATCCCTTGGGCCTGGTTGATCACATGGGCCACGGCCAGTTCCAATGCGGTACCGGCGATCAGTTTGCCCGCGCTGTTATCCAGGCGCTGCGCCTTGAAGTCGATGCGGCTCTGGCTGGAAATCTCGCCCGCACGGTTATCAATGGCGTCGACCGTCAGTTTCAGCGCTTTTGTGGCGCCTACCAGGCCGCCATCGCGATTGTCCAGGGAGGCGCCGCTCAAGCTCAGCTCGTCCTGGGCAACCAGTTCACCGCCCTGTTGGGCCAGTACGCCGATAGTTGCCTGCAGATCAGCCTGACTGGCGATTCGGCCAGCCGCGTTTTGCACATTACCGGCAGTCAGTCGCAGGGGCCCCGCTGCACTCACCAGCCCCTTCTGATTACGCAATTGTTGTCCGGAGAAGCTCAGGGCCGCCTTGCTGCTGAGCGAACCTTGCTGATTGTCCAACTCACCCACATTGAGCTGAAGGTCCTTCTGGGAAAGGATCACACCGCCGCGGTTGTCGACATTGGCGCTGTGCAGCGTCAACAGGTCCTGCCCGGTCAGCCGCCCTTCGCGGTTATCCAAACGACCGGCACGCAGTTCCATCGCGCCTTTGGCCAACACTTGCCCTTTGGCCTGATTGTCCAGTAACCCATCAATCGTGGCCTTGAGTTGGCCGTCGCTGCCCAATTTCCCGGCCTGGCGGTTATCCAGACTGGCGGCCTGCACGTTCAACGAGGTGCCGGCCCCGAGCGTGCCGGCCTGATTATTCAGCGCGCCCTTGAGCTTCACGTCCAGGCTGACATCACCGAGCACTTGCCCGGCAGTGTTATCCAAACTGGCCGCCTTCAGCTGCGTGTGGCCTGCGCTGACGATTTCGCCCTGGTCGTTAAGCAGGTCCTCATTGACCGCCAGGCGCGCATCCAGAGTGCTGCTGACCTTGCCTTCGCGGTTGTCCAGGCGCGCGGCATCAAGCTCGACACCGGCGGCTGAAATCAGCCCCTTGACGTTAAGCAGCGCCTGTTCGATTTTGAGGGTCAAGCCTTGGTCGCTGAGTAAGTTGCCGCCGCTGTTGTCCAGGGTGCCGGCACGCAAGGTGAAGGCCTTGGCGCTGGAGATTTCACCGTTACGGTTGTCGACGCTTTTGAGGTTTTTGAGCAACAACTGCCCTGGCGCGTTGATAAAGCCATCGGCGTTATTCAAGTGCCCCTGGTTCATGTCCAGGGTCAGTTCGCTGTTGCTGTAAAACTCACCGGCTCCGCGCTGGTCGAGGCTGCTGAGGCTAGCGTTGAGCGCCTGGCCACTGGCGATACGGCCCTCGAAGCGGTTGTCTACATCGGTCGCTGTCAGGTTGAGGCGATCAGCGCTGGTGACACGGCCTTGATGCTGATTAAGCAATACGCCTGTGGTCAGTTGCAGTGCACCGTCAGCCACAATGCGCCCTTGGCTGTTGTCGACACTGCCCGCATTTACCGTCGCGGTATCAGCGCTGAGCACCTCACCGTTCTGATTGGTAAGGGCATTGGCGGAGCTCAACAGTAACGCCCCGCCGCTGCTGATACGCCCGCCGTTGTTATTCAGGCTGGCGCCGCGCAGTTGCAGGGCGGCGTCGCTGCGCATGACGCCTTGGCTGTTGTCAGCCTGCCCGGCCAGGGTCACGTCCAGGTTGCGTTTGGCGTAGACGCTGCCTTGGGCGCTGTTATCCAGGCTGGTTGCCTTGAGGTTGACATCCTGTTGCGCAGAAATCAGGCCCTTGAGCTGGTTGTTCAGCCTGTCGAGCGTCAGCTGGAGCGTACTATTGGCCAGTACGCGACCGGCATTGCTGTTGTCCAGCTCACGGCCGGTCATCGTCAGTTCGGTAACGCTGGAAACTTCACCCCCTCGATTGTCCAGCTTGCCGATGGACAGGTTCATGGCTTTACCCGAGTTGAGCAACCCGGCCTGACGGTTATCCAGCTCGGCACCCTTGACCTGCAACTGCCCGACCGACGTGATGCTGCCACCTCGGTTATCCACGCGTCCCACCTCAAGCTGCGACCCGGCCTTGCTGGTGAGGCGGCCGTTAGCCTGGTTGTCCAGGCTGGCAGCATTGAGGGTCAACGCTTGACCGGCCGCGAACAGCCCGGCCTGATTCAACAACCCGGCTGAAATCTGCGCCGTCAGCGTGCCGTCACTGGTCAGCTTGCCTGCGCTGTTATCGAGACTGGCGACAGTGACCGTCAATGCTTGACCGGCGGCCAACGTGCCCTTGCCATTGTTGACAGCGCCGAGGCTGCTCAAGGTCAAGCGGTTATCGCCCTGGATGCGCCCCTGGCGGTTGTTCAGCGCAGCGGCTTTGACTGTCACCTGCTGACCCAGCAGTTCACCCGTGCGGTTATCCAGCGCACCGTCCACGCTGAGGTCCAGATCAGAACCGGCACTCAACTTGCCGCCCTGGTTGTCCAGGCTGGCGCTGCTGACCTGCAAAGCCGCAGCGGAAATCAGACCACGGGTGTTATCCAGTGCCTGGGCGATTCGCAGGGTCAAGGCTTGTTGGCTAAGTACCTTGCCATCCGCCGTGTTCAAGGCGGTTGCCGCCAGCTCAAAGGCGTGGGCGCTGGAAATTTCACCACTCTGGTTATCAACGCTGCCCAGTTGCTTGAGCAGCAATTGCCCTGGGGCATTGATCAGACCAGAATTATTGTTGAGATGGCCACCTTGCAGGTCCAGGCTTACATCGGCTTGGCTGGAGACCTGCCCCTTACGGCTGTTGTCCAGTGCGGTAACCGTCATACCCAGCTGGGTTGCGCTGCTAAGGTGCCCGCCCTGGTTGCTTAGTTTGCCGGTCGTGATCTTCAGGTCGCTGGCACTGGAGAGTGTTGCGTCATCATTGGTTAAACCGGAGGCATTGATAGTCAAACGATCATCGCTGCGCAGCGTGCCTTGGGCGTTGTTCAACTGGCCGCCGAGGGCCACACCCAATTGACCTTTGGCATACAGACTACCGCCTGCACTGTTATCCAACCCTTGCCCCGTGAGCTGTACCTGCTGAGCGGCAATGCGACCTTTGAGCGAGTTGTTCAAGTCTGCGGCATTCAACTGCAAGTCAGTGCCGGCACTCAAAAGCCCCGCTTGGTTGAGCAGGCTGCCCGCAATACCGGCCGTCAGTGCACCGTCGCTGGTCAAGTTACCTTTGCGGTTATCCAGACTGGCGCTGTTGAGCGTCACGCTGTGCCCAGCGGCTAACGTGCCGGCCTGATTACTGACCGCGCCGCCCGCTTGGAGCAGCAACGTCGAATCACCCTGCACCAGGCCCTGGTCGTTATTGAGCGCCCCAACGCCAAGCACAAGATGTTTGCCCAGAACCTTTGCACTGCGGTTATCGAGTTCGCCATCGACTTGCAAGTTGACGCTATCCACCGCAGCGAGTCGACCGGACTGGTTAATCAGCGTTCCAGCCCTTACATCCAGGGCCTTTGCGGTCAACGCACCTTTGGTGTTGTCCAGGGCGCGGGCAATGCGAACACTCAAGGCTTGCTCGCTGAGCAACTTGCCGGCGCTGTTATTGAGTTGATCCGCATTCAGATCGAAGGTTTGGGCGCTGGAGATTTCGCCGCCCTGGTTATCGACGCTGTTAAGTTGAGTCAACAACAACTGGCCTGGGGAATTGATCAAGCCACCTTGGTTGTTCAGGTGACCCTGATTGAGGTTCAGGTTCAGATCACCCTTGCTGAAGAGTTGGCCACCGTCGCTGTTATTCAGGCTTCCCACGGTCAACTGTGCGCCTGCGTCGGCACTGAAGCTCCCGCGTTGATTGGCGAGCAAACCACCCACCCGGGCGTCAAGCCGCTCACGGCTGTGAACTCGACCGCGTTGGTCGTTGATCAAACTGGCAACGTCAATATCCAGCCCGCTGGCTGCAATCTGACCGGCACCATTGTTCAGCGTCTGGGCGATACGCAGGCCCAAGGCCTGGTCACTGAGCAGCTTGCCTGCGCGGTTGTCCAGGCTGTTTGCCGCGACAGTAAAACCATAGGCACTGGAAATTTCGCCGCTGCGGTTGTCGACGCTATTGAGATTTTTCAACGTCAGTTGGCCACTGGCATTGATCAAGCCTGCATCGCGGTTGTCGAGGTGGCCGTTGCCCAGGTCCAGGGTTAGGTCGCTATTGCTGGAAATGCGCCCTTGGTCATGCTGGTCGAGGCTGGTGACACGGGCATTGAGCGCCTTGGCGCTGGAGATTGATCCACCTTGACTGTTATCGAGCGAGCCGGTCGCCAGTTCCAGGGCGCGGCCACTGACGAGTACACCCTGTTGCTGGTTGTTGATAGTTCCGGCACTGACCTGTGCGTCAGTGCCAGACTCGATTCGGCCCTGCTGTTGATTCTCCAACGTACCGGCAATATTCAGCCCCAGGTCGCCCTGACTGGTCAGGACGCCTGATTGGCTGTTGTCCAGTTGCCCGGCGTTAATCTGCAGGTGCTGCCCGGCAACCAGGCGACCACCTTGATTATTGGCCATGCTACTTGCGGTCAAGCGTAGCGCCTGGCCGGCAGATATCAGGCCAGCGACGTTGTCCAGGCTGTCGACCTGCAAGGTGACTTCAGCAAGGCTTGAGAGCTCGCCCTTGCGATTGACCAACTGCCCGATGCGGCCGCTGAGCCCTCGGTCGCCCACCACCAGGCCTGCGTCAGCATTGAGCAATCGTGCGGCATTCAACTCAATGCGTGCGGCGCTCAACACGCGGCCTTGCTGCTGGTTATCCAGTTTTTCGGTCGTCACCTTCAGCTGGTTTTGCGCGCTAAGTGTGCCGCTGCGGTTGTCGACAGTGCCATCCACATTGACGGTTAGGTCACGACTGGCGAAGACGGTCTTGCCGTTGTTATTCAACTGGGCGGCAGTGACGTGGATATCGCCCTGAGCATTGCGCGTCTGATCAGCGTTGACACCCGCTTCAATGACGCCGTTGTTGGTCAACACCCCACCGCTTTGCAGCGCGACGCGATCACGCGCAGCCAGGCTTTTTTGATTGAGCAGGTCGCCTTGCGTCTTCATCTCAAGCACGCTGCCCGCCGCGACCACGCCCTGGGCTTCCACGCTGCGGGCCTTCACGTTAATGGCGCCGGCCGCTGTTGTCTGGCCCATGACCACGTGGCCACCGGCATCGATCTGAATATCACCGCCGGCGACCATGTCCCCCGACAACTTCACACCGACACCCGCCTCGGTCCCCACCAGCTTGACTGCGCCCACATACATGCCGCCCAGCGCCGACGAGTCAATCGCCAGATCCGGCGCCTGGCTGCCATCTGCGGCCCGTGCGGTGGCATTTAAGGTGCGTGCGTCGACGTCATTACGACCGGCGATGACGGTGAGTTTTTTCGCCTGGATCTGGGCATTGATGGTGGTGGCGCGGGTGATGATTTCGAACTGATCGACGTTGCTGGCATTCAGGCCAGCGCCTTCGATAGCAACACTGCCCTGGTCCACCTGGTAGCGATTGATCTGGCCGTTTTCAATCACGGCTTTGCCGGTGGTGAGCGTCGCTTGCGGGGTGTTGATAAAGCCGCAACCGTTACAGCTGATGCCATACGGGTTGGCAACGATCACATGGGCCGATTGCCCGGCCACTTCGGTATAGCCGCGTAGTTGGCTGGGGCTGCCGCCGTTGACTTCGTTGAGAATGATATTGGCCGCGGTGCCGTGGAGATTGGGGTTGCCGACAATGATGCCGCCCAGTTGTGTGGACTGGGTACGGTCGGTGGCGTTATTGAGGATGACCCCGTTGGCGCCGACGTTGTAGTCATGAAATTGGTTGTGCGAAAGGCCATTGGCATTTGGCGTGGCGATGTTGACGATGGGCACGCCATTGCCCGCTTGTCCAACCGTCGTACCCGGCGCATTCACCACAATGCCGTCCGCCTGGGCCAGCAATGGGTGCCAGAACATCGCGTTGGCCAGGATCAACGCCAACCCACGTTTAGGCAGCCCCAGGAAATGGGCGCGGCTTTTTACGGCAGCAGAAGGCTGGCGCGTGAGGAATGCGTACTGGCGAACGTCCATGTCATGTCTCGAAGCCCGAAGGCGGTCAAAAATTTAAAGGAAAAAGTCCAGACGGAAATAAATCGGCGCTTCACGGTCCGTGATCGCTTCCGGTCGTTCCAAAGAGTGTGCAAAGGTCACGCTGGCCGCGACGTTCTTGCCGCGCGCAAACAACTCCACCGAGTTGCTGCTCATGCGCCCATGCTGCTCGGCGTTGTAGCGGCCATGGCTGATGACGCCCTGGTCGTAGCCCAGGCTGGTGCCGTATTCAGTGAACACCGGCTGCATCCAGGCCCAGGTTACCGGCCGGCTCCAGCGCAGGTCGTTGCGCCAATAGCCGCCGCTGTCGCCAGCGAGCATTTGGTCTTTGTAGCCACGAACCGACGACTGCCCGCCCAGGCTCATGCGCTGCGGGCTGAACAACACGTCTTCGCTGTGCTGACCGGTCATCAAACTGCTGAAACTGAGGGACTCGCCCCACAGTTTGAATGGATACAGATAGCTCACCGTGGCGGTGTACTTGCGGTAGCGCGCATCCGGCTGCCCAGGCTTTGGATCGTGATTGGCCTGGGCATCGAATGCGCCAATGCCGTTTTGCATGCCAAGGTCAATGTTGAGAAACGAACCGCCGATACGCCGACCATGGTTGATACCCACTTGCGCTTCGCTGAGACGGTTGCTGCTCAAGGCCAGCTTGCTGTCTTCGATGAAGTTGTTGGTACGAAGATAGGCGATGCCAGTGTTCAGAGATGTTTTGCTCAAAGCGTCACGATGGATAACCCGCTCCAGACGCAACTGGTGATTCTGGCTGTCGCCGGTCTGCTTGAACTTGAAGTTGTTGGCCTCGGCCTGGGAGCGGTACTCACTGTCGATGTAGCTGTACGAGAGGTTCCACCAACCGAACGGCAGGCTATAACTGAGCATCGAATTGCGCGAGGTTTTCTGGTGATCGCTGACGGCATCGTGGCCGCCACGTAGCGAAAGCTGGTCGGCCAGGCCCAATGGATTGTCCCAATCCAGACTGGCGCCCCACTGCTGCTCACCGGTGCTGCGCTGGCCGCCGTTATGCCGCGACAGGCCGACACGCCAGGGCTTTTGCGGGGTGTTTTTGACCAGCACATCACTGCCTCCCACGGCCTTGCCCGGCGCCAGCTCCATCTGCGCCTGGTTTGAGGGCAAGCGATTCAACTGATCGACCATCTGCTCGATTTCCCTCAGATTGAGCAGTTCGCCCTGCTTGCCGGGGAAACTCATGGTCAATTGACGGTCGGTGATGCCACTGCCCTCGGCGCCTTTCAGGCTTTCCAGCCTGCCTTCGACGACCTGAATCTTGAGATTGCCACCGGAAAGGTCCTGCTGAAGAAGGTAGGCACGACTGGTGACCAGACCTTTGGCTAAATAGCGATCGGTGATGACCTTGAGCACTGCGTTGAGCTGCGGCACACCGAGGCATTGGCCGATGTAGGGCTTGATCAAATGAGCTCGCTCACCTTCAGTCAGCGCATCCGCACCGCCCAGCTCGATGGTTTTGATCGGGAAACAGCGGGTGTCGACAGGCGTTGCCGAGGTTGCCGGCGCGGCGGCTATACCCGGCAGGTCTTTGAGTTCTTCAAGGCGCCGTTGCTGCTCTTCGAGCAGGCGGTCCTGGCGGTCACGGATCAGGTCGGTGATGCCGGGGGCGTTCTGCGGCGTGGCCGCTTGCGCCCATCCGGATGTGCCCAGGCAAAAAAAAGCGGACAGCAGGCTTAACCTGGTCCGACGCGGTAAACGCCACACTTTATAGATCCCTCTATATGGCTTTATGCCATCCAATGAGGCGATGATAAGATGTCATTTTGATGGCGTCAATTAATGTGAAAACTCGTTCAACCCTTCACGCAGAGCTGCTCAGGCTTGAAATGTAAAGTCTTTGCGGGTTTGAGTCCTACCGCTAAGCACTGATGCTGCGTGTGGTATCGAGCCCTTGCGTCAAACAACAAGCCATAAAAAACCTCACAGCATCCGGGATGCCTGTGAGGTTTTTACCTTTGTTTCGCAGGTGCCGTGTCAGACCACGCTGATCATCTCTGCACTCAACTGCGCCGCATTGAACCCCACCAAGGTGACACTGCTGTCCCCGGCCAGAATCACGCTGTCACTGCCATGCTGGGTAGTGGCACCGAGCACGGCATCGGCGCTGGCAAACAGCGACTTGGTGAACACCAGCAGGTCTTTCCCATTCTGATGAATGTTGAAGTCGCTGATCACGTCGTGACCGAAACCGCGTTGATCGAACACAAACAGGTCGCTGCCCACGCCACCGCTGAGTTGGTCATTCCCCTGCCCGCCGATCAAGACGTCATTGCCGTTAGCGCCATACAGCGAATCGTTACCGCTGCCACCCAGTAGCGTGTCGTTGCCGTCGCCGCCGTGCAGCAGGTCATTGCCGGCGCCACCGTCGAGCCGGTCATTGCCGTTCTGGCCGAATATCAGGTCGCGCGCGGCGGTGCCTTTGAGGGTGTCACCCAATTGGCTGCCTTCGATGGATTTGGCATACGCCTTATCGGCGCCGAACAGGCCTTCGAAGTCGAGTTTGCCACTGGTCACCGTATAGGCCGGCGTGAGGGCCTCGCCGATGCCACCGAAGAGCCCGCCGAGCACGGGCACATGGCCGAGGCTGTTGGCCAGGCCGGTTTCGAACTCTACATGCTCTACGCCGTGCAATTCCTTCAGGCCATATTGGCCGCTGCTGTCGTTCAGAAACAACGTGCCATCGCTGAGTTTCACGACTTCGTAGGAAGACACGGTGCCTTTGAGGAAGACTTTATCGTTGCCTTCGCCGCCGGCGACGATATCGGTACCGGTACTCACCCGGAAACTGTCGTCGCCCTTGAACCCGTCGAGGAAGTCATCGCTGCGCCCGTCCTGCAGCTTGTCCGAACTGTCGGTGCCCAGCAGGAAGGCCGGTGTGCCGTAGTGGTTGGAGGTGGAGGTCTGTTTGTCGCTGACCCAGGTAAAGCTGCGGCTGATAGCGTCGAGGTTGCTGATGATGATGGTGCTGTCGCGTTCGATGTAATCGTAGAAGGTCGATTGGGCGATACGCTGGATAGGGTTGATAAAAATGCCTTCCAGGTGCGCGGCCCAGCCTGAGAGGTTGGCAATTGAAAACGGACCATTGGGCCAGGTTGGCAGCGCGTAGATCGTGTCGAACAGCACGATGTTGTCAGTCGTCGAGGTGTAACTGGCGTCACTGCCTTGAAGTGCGCCGATAATGGCATCGCCCACGTTGGTTTCCTGCCCGGTGAGGCGGTGCACCACATCGTTTTCAAAACCGAAGTTAAAGATTCCGTCGCTGTTGCTGGACTTGGGCGACTCCATGCCAAAGTAGTCCGAATCCTTGAAGAAACCGTCTGCCAAAGTGTCCTTGCCGATATACATGCTGTTGGTGACAGAGCCACCCTGGCTGTAGCCGGTTACCAGAACATCTTTGCCGCTCAGGTTATGGCCCGTGGCGTAATCCTTGATTGAATTGAGCAGGTAGTCGTAGCCGTTGATATAAGAGTTATCGATCATCGCCGGCCAACCCAGCAGATCAATTGGCGAGTTAGTGCCGGCAATGGAAAAACCCATTTTGACTAATTGGCCGCTGTCATCGTATTGACCAAACACCCTGGCCTGGGAGCCGAACACACCGTCGCCGGTAAAACTTCCAGTGAGGTCGGTGTGACTGCTATCAACCTGCAGTTCGCTAGCGCCGATCTCACGCCAGCCTTTGGGCAATGCGAAGGTGTTACCCTCGCCCAGCACAAGCCCCGGAATGTTGTAGAGCGCGCCTACGGTCGCGACACCACTGGTGTAAGTGGCAAGGTTCCAGGCATCTGAAATCAGGACGCGGGCATCTTGCCCCTTGTAATCGAATATAGCCATGTCAGTACTCCTTGAGCCCAGCGATCAACACCGAAAGTCAACGGTAATCCCTGATGCGTCGGGCTAAACAATATGCATTGAAGTTGTTGTTGTGCATTCTGTTCAGGCTGCTTCGTTGCTTAATATCGAGGTTGACCATTAAGGAAGCTCGTCAACACTAGCCTAGAAGTGCCGCCTTAAAGTGACCGACTATCGGATGGCAAGGGTATGTACTTAGGGAGATAGACGACAAAAGCGCCATAAGCGCTGTTTGTCGAACAAGAAGTGAAGTTCTGTGTTGTTCGTGACTAGCGAGTCAAAGAAAACTAAACCCTTACAGCAAGTTGTGAATTGCAATAAGGGCTCAAGAAGTTCAGGTTTCTCTGGAGCTCAGGAAGAATAAACCTCAGCTCGCTGGCATACAGGCTGCTTGAACCTGGGTAATTGCTGCCGGGCCAGTTGCGCCTGCACGCCCGCGACCGCTTCAAGCACTCGTTGCGCCCAGTGCTCATCCTGCGGGTCGACCACCACCACGCGAAAGCCGTGGTCGTTGCCTTCAAGGCGCACACCCTCGGAATCATCCACGTGCAAATCAATATCGAAGGCCGGCGGAAATTTCGAGGGGGTGTTTGACAGCCCATGCACCGTGAGGGCGTGGTTATGCCGCTCGCTATTGACTACGCCGTCGACACGAATGCCGTACAGCATCAGCCAACGCCTGATGTAGGACGGTGCCCTGCCCGATGAGGTATAGACCCAGATACTGCAACCCTGGCGCCGCAGCTGCCGCGTCAGCGAACGAGTGCCGATACGCAGCGGCTCTCCCCACCAACGATGAGCACAGGCCGGTAGCCAGCTGCTCTCGACGTCAGCGTGGTGGAGCTGGCAAGCCAATGTGTCGTCGATATCAAAGGAAATGCGTACGCGCGGGCGCTTGGCGGCACGCGTGAGAAGCGCCTGCTGGATGGCTTGCACGGCTCGGCTGGCGAGTGTTGGATACCGGCGCATTAATGGCCTCCCTGATAAATAGGCTGTGGTGCGTCGCTCAAGAAAAACGCCTTGGGATCCGGGGCCTGTTCCTCCAGGAAGGCGGCGTACTTTTTCTTGATCTTGGGCAATTCATACAACGCCTTGACGCCATGTTTGGCCGAGTTGCGGATTACCGAGGAAGGATTGAAGTAACCCTCGGCATTTTCCAGCGTCAGCACGAACGGTGGCAACCCGGCACGCATCAGCAGATAACTGACGATCAGCGAGCCACTGCGGTTGTTGCCTTCGATGAACAACTGGGGCTTGCTGAGGATGCGCACATACACACCGGCCGCACGCTTCCACACCGATTCACTGCGATACGCGCAGTACCAATTGAACAAGTCCTTGATACCGCCTTCAACGTTGTTGAAGAAGTGCTCTTCGGTGGCGGCCAGGTGCTGCGCGTACTCCACGCGGCGCGCCGGGTCGCTACCGCAGAGCACGGTGGCGTTGATCTCCAGCATCAAGTCCAGATGATGAAGGTCAAACAGGTCAACGCCCCGTGCGACATAGTCGTCAACCAGCGCATAGCCTTCAAGCACGTTGTGCAGCACTTCGTCGGTCAAGGGGTCGCGCGGCTCGGTAAATTGCGTGCTGAGCTCGGCAAAGCGGCTCTGCACTTTACGTAGCGCGCGTTCAATCGCTGACAAATCAAGACGATGCGTTGCAGACATTGGCATTCCTGGGCTGACGGTGGCGCACGTGTGGTTTCTATCGAACATGGAGCAAATCAGCTGAACTTGCCGCTGATGTAATCCTCGGTCATCTGCTCACGCGGGCTGCCAAAAATCTGCGCGGTCGGGCCCATTTCCACCAGATAGCCGGTACGCGTGCCCTGGGAAATATCCACCGAGAAAAACGCCGTGGTGTCCGCCACGCGGATGGCCTGCTGCATGTTGTGGGTGACCAGGGCGATGGTGTAGTCCTTCTTCAACTCCACCATCAGTTCCTCTACCCGGCGAGTCGCAATCGGGTCGAGTGCCGAGCAAGGCTCATCGAGCAACAGCACTTCCGGCTCGGTGGCGATAGCGCGGGCAATGCACAGCCGTTGCTGCTGGCCACCGGAGAGCGACAGGCCGCTGACTTTGAGCTTGTCCTTGACTTCATCCCACAGCGCAGCGCCTTGCAGGGCGTGCTTGACGCGATCACCCAAGTCGCCTTTGTAGCGGTTCAGGCGTAGGCCGAAGGCGACGTTGTCGAAGATGCTCATGGAGAACGGGTTCGGCTGCTGGAACACCATGCCGATGTAACGGCGTACCACTACCGGGTCTACACCTTTGCCATACACGTCCTGCCCCAGGAAATGCACGTGGCCCTCGAAGCGAAAGCCTTTCACCAGGTCGTTCATGCGGTTGAGGCTGCGCAGTACCGTACTTTTGCCGCAGCCGGACGGGCCGATGAACCCGGTGATCTTGTTTTTCTCGATCGGCACATGGCTGTCACGCACTGCCATGAAGTTGCCGTAGAAAATCCGGTCCAGCTTGCAGTCCATGACCACAGGCGACTGGGTGACAAACGGAGCGGCTATTTGCGCAGTTGAGACGTTCAAGATTCAGATGCTCCCGTTCTTAATACTTAGGCTTGCCGAAGATACGGCTGACAATATTCACGACCAGCACGATCATCACCAACACCAACGAGGCCGCCCAGGCGAGCTCCAGTTGGTTGTCGAAGGGCATGCCGGAAAAGTTGTAGATCAACACGGCAAGGGAAGCCGTGGGGTTCATCACCGCCAGGTCGCCGTCGTGGTAGATCCAGTAGTTGCTGAACAGCGCGGTGAACAACAACGGCGCGGTTTCGCCTGCGGCACGTGCTACAGCAAGCATTACGCCGGTGAGGATCGCCGGCAGGCCTGTCGGCAAGATGATCTTCCAGATCACCTGCGAGCGGGTGCAGCCCATGCCGTAGGCGGCGTCCTTCATGATCTTGGGCACCATGCGCATCGACTCTTCAGCCGTCAGCACCACGATGGGCAGCATCAGTACCGCCAGGGCCACGCCGCCTGCCGGTGCCGAGTAGGTGCCGGTGGTCATCACCACCAAGGCATAGGCAAACACGCCGGCAAGGATGGAAGGCAAGCCGGTGAGCATCTTGGCGGCAAAGCGTGCAGCGTTGGCCAATTTGCTGTCCGGCCCCAGTTCAGCCAGGAAGATCGCGGCCATGATGCCGACCGGCACCGCAATCGCCGCAGCGATACCGACCATCACAAAGGTGCCTGCCATGGCGTTACCAAAACCGCCGCCCGTCTCGAAGCCGGTGGGCGGCAGTTCGGTGAACACCTCCAGGCTCAGGCGTGCGCCGCCACGGGTGATCAGCATGTAGAGCACCGAAATCAGCGGCACACTCGCCAGCAGCGCGCCCAGCCATACCAATGTGGTCAACACCAGGCTGCGCAAGGCGCGGCCTTCGAACTTGCGCTGCAGGCTCGGTACCGCGGTTATAGGGGATGTGAGATTAGTCATCATCGGTTACCCCGTTGGGCGTAGAGCATGATCATGGAACCAATGACATTCACCAGCAGCGTGATGAACATCAAGACGAGAGCGGCGTACATCAATACCTCCACCTCGTTGGGCCCGGCTTCGGGGAAGTTCAGCGCCAACAAGGCTGCCAACGTATTGGCCGGCGCAAACAGCGACAGGGAAATGTTGTTGGCGTTGCCCACCAGCATCGCCAGCGCCATGGTTTCGCCCAGCGCACGGCCGAGGCCAAGTACCAGGGAGCCGAAAATACCGGTGGCGGCAGATGGCACCATCACCTTGAGAATCGCCTCCCAATGGGTGGTGCCCATGCCGTAGGCGGCCTGCTTGGTTTTCATCGGCACGCTGGTGAGCGCGTCCTGGGACACGGCGGCAATCGTCGGCAGAATCATGATGGCCAATACCAGCGCCGCAGGCAGCAACCCCGGCCCGCTCAAGGACGTGCCGAAAAACGGGACCCAACCCAGTTCACTGTTCAACCAGGTGGTCAGTGGCCGGATGGCCGGGATCACCACGTAGATGCCCCACAGGCCATACACCACGCTGGGGATGGCCGCGAGCAGTTCAACGATGGTGCGAAACACCGCCGCCAGCTTGGCCGGCAGAAAGTCCTGAGTCAGGAAAATCGCCATGCTGACACCGAAAAAGCCGGCAATCAGCAACGCGATAAAAGCGCTGTAGAGCGTGCCCCAAATGGCCGGCAGGATCCCGTATTTGCCCTGGTTAACGTCCCAGACGCTGCCAAAAAGCACATCGAACCCGTGCTTTTCCATGCCCGGCAAGGCCTTGCGTCCCACCTCGAATACCAAGGCTGCGACCAACGCCAGAATCAGTACCACCCCGATTCGCGCGAGCCCACGGAAGGTGCGATCGACCAGGAAGTCTTTGGCCGAGGGAGGTTGGCAGGCAGAATCCCGGTTAACCGGTACGACGAAAGGTTTGTTCATTGGCTAATTCCGGAACAGGGGGGAAACGCTCCCGGTATGGCAAACAGCCCACACTGAGAGCGGCCTCACGGGTGTTACTGAATGTTGGCGGAGGCTTTGCGAACCTGCTCCACCACCGATGGCGGCAGCGGGATGTAGCCCATCGAGTCGGCGATTTTCTGCCCCTCGGTCAGGCTGTACTCAACCATTTCGCGCATGGCCTTGGCCTTGGCAGGGTTGCCGTTGTCCTTGCGGAAAATCATCCAGGTGTACGAGGTGATCGGGTAAGACTTGGCACCGTCCGGGTCCGGCAACCAGGCCACCAGGCTTTCCGGCATCTTCACTGCGGCCAGGGCCTCGGCGCCGCTTTCGGCGTTCGGCACCACGTACTGGCCGGCCTTGTTCTGCAACTGGGCGAAGTCAACCTTGGCCAGTTTGGCGAAGCCGTACTCGATGTAGCCAATCGCGCCTGGGGTCTGGCGTACGGTGGCAGTCACACCATCGTTCTTGGGCGACTTGATGAATTTGTCGCTGGCCGGCCAGTTGACGGTGTTGCCCTCCCCCAGTGCCGTTTTGAATTCAGGGTTGATGGTCGCCAGGTGTTTGGTGAATACCGCCGTGGTGCCGCTGGAGTCTGCGCGCACCACCACGGTGATCGGCGTGTCGCCAAGCTTCAGGTCCGGGTTCGCGGCGACGATCTGTGGATCGTTCCACTTGGTGATCTTGCCCAGGAAGATATTGGAGTAAACATCACGTGGCAGCTTGAGACCCTTGGGATTGCCCGGCAGGTTATACGCCAGCACGATTTCACCGGCGGTCATTGGCAGCAGTTGCACGCCCTCGGCGACCTTGGCGATGTCTTCGTCTTTCATGGCCGAGTCACTGGCGGCAAAATCGACGGTTTTATTCAGGAAGTCCTGCACACCTGCGCCGCTGCCCTTGGACTGGTAATCCACGGTGACGCCAGCGGTCTTCTTGCTGAAATCCTTGAACCAGGTGAGGTAGATCGGTGCAGGGAAGCTGGCGCCGGAGCCGGTGAGGCGCACGTTTTCGGCGGCGAAGGCCATGGAGGAGGCACAAAGAGAAACCGTAACGGCCAGTGCTGCAGACTTCATCAAGCTTTTCATTAAAAGGAACTCGTTGTGGTGACGGGCTCCCGAACTGTGAAGCAGGGTTGTTACATTTTTATGAAAATTGAATGGCGAGAGAGTGTTTTGTCCTGCTTTGCCGCCGCAGGCCTGAATTTTTAGGGCATTGGTTAGTAACAAAATAAGACTAAGAACCTGCACGCGCCGCTTTTTTGGCGCCTTTTTTGGACAGCGTGAGGTGAGCTTGAAGACATACAGCTCACCTCGCTCTGTCACAATCGGGTTTAAACTTCAGAAGTGCCACTCAAGGTGGACCGTCGGCGCATGCGTATCGGTACCCGGTTTATTGATCGCGCCATACTTGTGTTTCCAGTACTCATAGCCCGGACCGACCAATAGGGTATTTTTGCGACCCCATGCCAGTTGCCCGACATCGACCATCAATGACGTGCGCACCAGGCTTTCCTCGGCCGTATCCTGCTTGAAGTAATCCTTGCCCTTCTCGGTCTTGTAGCTGGCAAAACCCTGGAATTTGAGGGGCACGCCGGCCACCTGGAACGGGATGCCCCAGACCATGTGCAACACATAGTACGGGTCGAACTGGATGTTTTCGGTCTGGCACGCATTCAACCCGCAGTGGTTCCACTCCATGGCATATAGCAGGCTGATATCCAGGTAACCGGGCACGTCGAACTTGAGCGTCGGACCGGCCACCAACATGCGCTTGCGGGTAGCGAACTCGGTGTTCTTGTAATTGAGCTCAACTCCGCCGCTCAGGGCCACCTCCTTGACCGGACCAAAGGCCATCGACCGCTCGAACACCTGGCTGAGGAACAGTTGATGGCGGTACACCAGATAGGCCTCGGTCGCACCCGAATCACTGTCTTTCTTTGGATCGTTACTGTCGGACTTGAGCACGTCCAGGTTGAAAAAATTGGAACCGGTCTCATTGCCGCTGGCATGGCCCAGTTGGTAGATCTCCTTCTGGACCTTGCCACGGATGCTGGGTTCGGTGAAGTCGGTACCGTAGCGAAAACCGATGAAGGTATCGCTCCAGTCCTTGGACTGTGCCGGGCTTGAGATCAGACACACTGCACCCGCGGTTATAAAAAGAGCCTTGCAATACGTTTTTTGTAATTGTTGTACGTACATGTTCAGGATTCCATCACGTCAAAGTTCCAGCCATCCCGGTTTCCAGGCATGCGCAAGCCTTGCCCGGACGACCACGAGGGCCGGGTTCAAGTTGCCAGGGGTGCTATGGCTTAGCGGATGTTAGCCATGGGTATGACGAGTGGATTGCCAGGCAATCATTTGCCAGCCGTTATTGCCCGCCTTCCACACGCTGATGTAGCGGGAGTTGAGGACCATGGGCTCGCCACGGATCACCACGTCCATGTCGATCAGCCCGGTAACGACCACGCATTCCCCTACCCTGCGTATCTGCTCGTCACGGCTGCTGAAGCCGCGATAGCGCCAGACGCCCTCTCGCATGCCCTGCAGGTAGCTGCTCTTGCTGTCGCTCTTGCCGTCGGAGTGGCTGTAGGTCAAGTCTCGGGTATAGATACTTTCCAGGAAGTCCATATCGCCCTCGACCATGGCCTGGCGGCGGCGCAATTCCAGGGTTTGGATCTGTTGTTCTACGCGTTGCTCTGACATCGTTTGATACTCCAGTGTTGATCTCAAGCTTCAGGAATCCGTGGTTTTCAGCGCCCCTGCCGCGCGAGCGGGCACGTCTGACTCCACCTGGGGCATAAACAACAGCGTGACAGTGGCCAAGGCAAAGAAACCGGCGCACACCAACAAGCCCCACGCCAGGCTGTAGTGGGTGGCGATGCCACTCAACAGGAGCGGCGCAAAAGCCGCCAGGCCCCGGCCAAAGTTGAAGCAGAAGCCCGCGCCGAGGGTGCGTACCCGCGTGGGGTACAACGCACTGAAGTAGGAGGCAAACAAACTGGCAAAGGCATAGAAAAAGGCATAGATCGGCCCTAGCCAGAACAGGATGGCGTTATCGGTGGTGAGTGCATAAATCGACAACATCAGCGCGCTGCCGAGCAATGACAGGAGCGTGGCGTTGCGTTTACCGATGTGGTCAGCGATGAAGCCGAAGGCATTGATACCGATGAAGGCGCCGATGTTGAGGATCGCCATGAAGTTGGCCATCATCCCAATGTCCAGTCCGCGCTCCTTGATCAAGTAGGTGGGCAACCAGGTGCTCGCCCCCCAGAAGCCAATCACCGCAAAACTCGCCGCCAGGGTACCCAGCAGGGTCAGGCGCAGCAGTTCGGGGGAAAATATTTCGCGTATCGAGACATGCTTGTGCTGGCTGGGGCCGGCCATGTTGCGGGTTTTCTGCGCGGTCCATTCCGGTGACTCAGGCACAAAGAAAAACAGATACGCCAGCGGGATCAAGGTGGAAATCCCCGCCACCATGAACAGGGTTTGCCAGTCTGGCAGGTAGCTGGCCGCCACCATTGCCGCGATGGCGGCGCCAATCGGGAATGAACTCAACACGAACCCGATCGCTCGTGCCCGCTGATGGGCAGGCCAGGTTTCCGTTACATACGCTGAGACAATCCCCCACACCCCGCCCAAGCCCAGCCCGGACAGAAACCGCAGGAGCAGGAGCAAGCCCCAGTTGTGCGTGGTAGCGACCAGCGTGGTCAACACGCCGAACACGATCAACGAGATCATCAGGGCTTTGCGTCGGCCGTAGTTGTCGCAATACCACCCCGTGGTAATGCCGCTCAAACCGATCCCCAGCAGGGTTGCCGAGGCGAGCATGCCAGCTTCATTGAACGTCAGGCCCAGGTCCTGGCGGATCACCGGGAGTGCGATGGTGAGTAGGATGATCTCCATGGCGTCAAACAGATACGCAAGGAAACCGCCGATAAGTACATGCCATTTGGATAGAGCTCGCATTGCAGGTTTTCCTTATTGTTGTTGTTTTGCCAGGCCGATCGACAGACGTGATGCATCGCAGCACGCTTGATCGGCCTGGAGGATTTACGGGTGCGGTCAGTCAGTTACAGCAGGGCGCAGGCCTCGTCGAAGCCCAGCCGCGGGTTACGGGCAAAGAGTTTTGCGGGGTCTCCATAGCCGAGGTTGCACAGGAAGTTCGTCTTGATCTTCATCCCGGCAAAGGCCTGCATGCCCTCGGCCCCTGGAGCAAAGAACGTCTGGTCGACCAGTGCGTGGTCAAACCCGGACATCGGCCCGCAGTCAAGGCCCAGAGCCCGCGCCGCGAGAATGAAGTAGCCGCCCTGCAGCGAACTGTTGCGAAACGCGGTGGACTCAAGCAAATCCGGTTGGTCGGCAAACCAGTCGCGTACTGTGGGGTTGTGCGCAAACAACCTGGGCAACTGCGTATGGAACTGCGTGTCGTAGCCAATGATTGCCGTCACCGGGGCGCCCAGGGTCTTCTCGACATTGCCGGCGCTCAGGGCTGGCAGCAAACGTTGCCGGGACTGGGCACTGCGCAAAAACACAATGCGCGCAGGGCAGCCGTTGGCGCTGGTCGGGCCCCAGCGCATCAGATCGTAGAGTTCCTTGAGGGTGTGATCATCCACCGGTTTATCCAGCCAGCCATTTTGGCTGCGGGCCTGGCGAAACAACTGATCGAGCACCTGCTCGCTGATTACCTGACTCATGGCATCTGTCCTCAACTGCGTCGTTGACGGTCTGAAGTCGACCGGGGCACGGTCTGTTCGGCGGCACACTCCCCCCCCAGGAAGAACTCCACCGACATCGGCGGGCCCCACTGGTAGAGGCTGGCGTCGCACGCCTGGGTGTAACCCGAGGGCGAGTCCTGGTTGAACAGGTCGCCATCGGTGAAGTGCTCGATAAGGTTGCCGGACGGGTCCCGCCAATAATCGAAGATCTGGCTGCCCAGCATGTGCCGGCCTACCCCCCAGAACGGCGACCAACCTTGCAGGGTCATCCACTCGTGGCCCAGGCACTGCGCGTCAAAATCCTGCACCTCGAAGGACACGTGATGGACGAAGTCCTTCGGTGCCTGGAACAAGGCGATGGTGTGATGATCGGTCCAGGTGCTGCCACGGTTCAATCGCAGGAAGGCCGCGCTCGGGCGGTCCCGGTCAGGCTCCTGAACCACAAGGTCCGAAGGCAGCATGCCGAGCACTTGCTGGTACCAGGCCAGGTGCTGCGGCATGTCCTGCACGCCAATCGCCGCATGGCCCAGGCGCAGGACTTGTGCCGCGCCCTTGCCGGGCCGCTGCACATCGCCAAAGCGTTGCTTGTGATGGGCCGAGTTGAGGGTCAGAGCAGCACGCTGGGGCAGCGTGCCCACGGCTTCGATACCGTGGGCCAACTCGATGCGCCGCCCCGAGGGATCATGCAAGGCGACGTACTGCCCTCCTCCCGGGCCTTCCAGCGGCCGGATCGCCGAGGCCCCCGGCAACCGGGTAGCCTGGTGCAAGTCATCGAGGCTTTCGACGGCGAACGCGATGGCGCCAAAGCTGGCTTCAACCGCCTTCTCGGCGATGTACACATAGGGCAACGAGCAGGTACCGCGAAAATACAGGCGTTGCTCGGTACGATGCATGACCACCAGGCCAAAATCGGTCAGGAAACGTTCGACCACCCCAAGGTCGGGATGACGGTAGAGCACATGGTTGATGTCTTTGATCTGCAGCACGGTAGTTGCTCCTGGGCATTCAATGGGCAGGACAACCGGTGGTCAAAACCAGGGCAGCCGGGATCGCTGCCCACCGTAGTGACGGTGGGTCGGTTGTGCTGCGCGCTCGAAAAAACTGAGGCGTGGACTCAGGCCGCTGAAGGTTCGTCGGCGATCAGGTTGCTCAAGGTGCCAAGGCCTTCGATCTCCACGGTGCAGAGGTCGCCAGGCTTCATGAACAGTGGCGGGCGTCGCGCCCAGCCAATCCCTGCCGGGGTGCCGGTGACGATCACGTCACCGGGTTCCAGGGTCACCGCTTCACTGAGCACGGCGATCAGTTCGGCGACCCCAAAGATCATGTCGGCGGTATTGCCCTGCTGCACCACCGTGCCATTGAGGCGGGTCACCAGGTTGAGGCCGACTGCCCCCGCTGGCAGTTCGTCTGCACTGACGAAGGTCGGACCAAACGCGCCGGTGGCGTCGAAGTTCTTGCCAATGGTCCATTGTGGCGATTTGAACTGGTAATCGCGCACCGACGCCTCATTGAAGATCGCATAGCCCGCCACATGTGCCAGGGCCCGCTCACGGGAGATATGCCGACCGCCGGTGCCGATCACCACAGCCAACTCCCCTTCGTAATCCAATTGTTCGGAGACACGTGGGCGCAAGATCGGTTCGCCATGGCCGATCAGGCTGGTACTGAAACGCGGGAAAAAGGTCGGATAGGTGGGCTGTTCGTAGGGGCTCTCCTTGGTGTGATCGGCATAGTTCAAGCCGACACACACGATCTTGCCCGGACGCTCCAGCGGCGGCAGGTAGCGCAGCTTCGATGGATCGAGCAAACGCGCGTCACTCAAGCGCTGATGGGCCGCTTGAAGTGCCTGGGGGCCAGCGTTGAGCAGGCTTTCCAGGGTGCCTGGATAACCGCTTTCCTGAGTGGTCAAGCCCCGCATAACACCTGCTTGCTCAATCGCCAGGCCTTTAGTGGAACCTTCCAGAAAATGCACGAAACGCATGTTCAGTACCTCTATTGTTGTTATGAAATGGTACGGTACGTTACCGTACCCTTTTGCTGAAAATGCGCCGAAATCAAACACTCGTCAAGGGCAATCAAATGGTTTTTACAAATAATATTCAGGGACAAATGCCTGATTCGTCCCACGCAGCGGCTGGAAGGCTTATGCAGAGCGGCGTAGGCTAGGCGAACTTTTGAATTGTTCTTTTCAGGAATAGCCGAGCCACATGCAAACCCCTACCCCGAGGCAAGCCGCAAAGCGTCAAAGTATTCTTCAGGTTGCAACTGATATGTTTCTCGCAGAAGGTTATTCGGGGGTCAGCGTTGACGGGATCATCGCCAAAATCGGCGGCTCCAAGCGCACGCTGTATGCCTACTTCGGCGGCAAGGAAGGGTTGTTCGCGGCGATTATCGAACAGCTCTGCGCCGAGAACGTGAGCCCGCTGACCCACATGAGTCTCGCCCAGAAGCCGCTAAAGGAGGCGCTGACCACCATTGCCCGGGTCTTTCTGGATGTGGTGCTGTCGCCCCGCACCCTTGCCCTGCATCGCCTGATCGTGTCCGAGGCCCTGCGCGCCCCGGAGGCTGCAAAGTCGTTCTTCGAGGCTGCGCCCGCCACAGCCTACAGCTGCCTGGCCGATTACTTCACCTGGGCCGAAGAAGCCAGGTTGATCATCCCGGGCAACCCGCAGACCCGCGCCAAGATCTTCCTCGATGCGCTGACCGGTGACCTGCAGTTGCGTTGCCTGCTCGGGCTTAGCCCATGCCCGGGAAAAGCGGCGCGCGAGCACCTTATCAGCGAAACCACAGCGATTTTCATCAACGGGCTGGCAACTCGGTAGCCAGGTCTGACTCTGCGTTCATCACTTGCGGCACATCAACGCAGCCCCCGTGATCTCGGCTCCCTCGGAGGTTTCCTTGCCGTCTGCCACAGCCATGCTGTCAGCCCCCAGGGCACCTGCGGCATTGAATGCCAGGCGTAACGTTTCATCCGGGCCGGATCCGCGTACGGTGAACATCTTGATCAGGTTGCATTGATTCGAGGATGAAGCGGTGACCAAATTGACGCCAAGGCCCTGCTCGGTCAACGGGGTGGAGCAGGCAGAGAGCATCGTCATCGCTATCAGTGCCAGCGGTACTGAGATTCGGTGGTACATGACTTGAGTGTTCCCTTGGGTTGTAACGAGAGGATCGGCCCTAGAACCCACGCAGATAACGTAGCGTCAACTGGGTGCCCTGCGCGCGGTTTTCAGCGCCACTTTCAACATACAGATTGGCGAAGAATGTCTGGTTTCCCTGCTGGTACATCACCCCTGGCCCGATCCCTGTCACCTGTTCCCTGGAGTCACGCTGGCGATGCCCATCAATGCGGTCATCGCTGATCTGATTGAGTTGATAGCCTGCAACGCCGATACGCCACTTCTCGGCAACGGCATAAGAAACCGACAGGTTGCTATGAAACGCCTCTCCCGGCTGGATACTGCCGGCTTGCAGGACTGACGCAGGATCGTTATTGCGGCTTGACCACGCATAATTGAAACGACCACTGACCTCCAGGCGGTCAGTCAACTCCCAGGTGAACACGTAATGGGGGTTGAACACCCAGACATTGCTCCCGGTATTGAGGCTCGAATCCTTGTTATAGGAACCCGTCGGCAAGGAGAACACGAAATTCAAGCGCTGCCAGTACGGGCGGCCGAAGAACGACACCGGGGCCCATTGCAACAGAAACGGGCTGACGATCACGTCACCCTGGCGCGTCCGTCGTCCCTTGGGGCCCTGATCAATATCTATATCCAGGTTCACCAGTGGCAGCAGCACTTCGGCGCCATAGTTCGCCCCCAGCAAAGTCTTGTCGCTGAAGTAAGCCAGGTGCGGCAGTACCGTGGTGCTGTGCACCTGCTGGCGACCCGGGCGCGAATGGCCGTGAGCATCGTAGGCCGAGTTGCTGCGGTAATACTGCACCGGTAACTCGAACAACCCACCGGGACCGGCGACCCCATCCATGAAGCTGGCATTGCCCAGGGCCAGGGGCGGCAGGCTGACGCTGTCAGCCTCGCTCGTGGCGCAGGCCAGTGCCGAGCTGATGCCCAGCACCCGAATCCATTGGGTTTGACTCATACAACACCTTCATTGAATAACGACTAGAAAACACTGAATGGGTAATCGACAATCACCCGGTACTCATCGGCGTTTGAATTACCACGGGTGTTGCCCGGTGCGGTATACCCCTGTGCTGAACGGTGTGCGGCCCAGCGCAGGGTGATATTCAAGCCTTTGGCCTTGCCGTCTGGCACCGCATAGCGCAGGGCGACGTCCCGCTCCCAATGGTGTGCATCTTTGCCGGCGGCGTTATAGATGTAGCCGTAGCCTGTGCTATTGGGATCGACCCGGGTCAAGTCCGCTTCGCCGCGGGTGTAGGAGGTGCTGAGCTGGAAATCCGGCGCGTTGATAAACGCCAGGCTGGTCTGGTATTGAATCTTCCAAGACTTTTCGCCGGGCGCATTAAAGTCTGCGTATTGCTGGGAGTTTCCCAGATAAAGGAAGGTCCGGTCGTCCTGGACCATGTAGTCAAACGGCGTGTCGCCGTCCACCTTCTGCAGCCCCAGGGTCAGGCTCTGGCCTGCGCCGGACAGCGTCAGGCCACCGCTATAAGTGTTGTTGTCGATATGGCCCAACTGGCGCTGGCCCTGATCGCGGGTTTTGAAGTAACGCAGGTACGGTGTCAGCGTAAGCCCAGGCGTCAGCTTGAATGGCTGGCTGACCCCGGCATAGTACTGGTTCCAGATATCACTCAATTGGCCGCCATACAGGGTCACTGTTATTGCGCCGGGCACAGCGTAAACGCCACCCAGCCAACTCATGGACGCGCTTTCGCGATCAGCGGCCACGCCGGCCTTGTTGCCGGTGCCGTAACTGGTGGTCAAGTGGCTTTGACCGCTCTGGTTGCGCTGGCGTGTTGAGTCGATCCAGCCAGTGTCCAGTGTCAGGTGTTCCAGGCTGTAGTTCTTGAGCGTGACACCGCGAAATGTCTGGGGAAAGACTCGGCTGACGCCACTGGCGATCAGCGGGTTTTCAAGGTACTGATCACCTGCCTGCATCAAGCTGTCAAACCCGCGCAACTTGAGCGCCGCGCCCGCAGCCGAGAAGTCTGACTCTGGCGCACCTTTTGAGTCCAGCGGCAGCAAGCCGGCCCCACCGCTGCCCCCTCCTCCATCCAGCTTGAGCCCATAAAAACCATGCACATCGAGCCCGACACCAATGGGTGTGTCGGTGTATCCCGAACGAAAGGACAAGTACACGCCCTGCACCCATTCGCGCTGGTCACGCCTGGACGGTGTGTTGTGGTTATCGCGGCCCAGGTAGTAATTGCGCAGCAAGCCGTTAAGAGACGAGCCGCTGACAAACCCCGGCGTGACAGACAGCTCAGCCTTTTGGCGCTCATTGATACCGGTGCTGAGGTTATCTCTCTGGTCCATGGAGTTATCGGCATAGGCCCCTGTCGCCGACAATGAGACAGTCAGCGAGATTGAGACCCTTATAAGCCGGCGCAGTGACACACTCATCAGCGTTGCTCCTGTTGTTCAAGCACCGTCACCGTCGCCGTAGTGCCTGCGCGCAAGCGGTCCTTGGCGGCATAGGCAGGATCGATCCTGATTCTTACGGGGACCCGCTGGGCCAGCTTGACCCAGGTGTAGCTGGGGTTGATGTTGGCCAGCAAGCGACTGCCTGGCGCGTTCTCCCGGTCGGTAATGGCGAAGGCGATGCTCTGCACGGTTCCGCTAAAGGTCTCGCCACTCATCAACTGGATCCGCACTGGATTACCCTGCGCGATGCGCGGTAACTTGGTTTCCTCAAAGTAGCCACTGACATAAAACGAGTCGCTGTCCACCAACGCCAGCAAGGCACCGCCGGCACTGGCGTAATCGCCCTGGCGGGTCAGCAGGTTGGTCACATAGCCGCTGACTGGCGCCACCACCCGGGTGCGCTGCAGGTCGAGTTCGGCCTGGGTCAAGGCAGCCTTTGCCAGTTGCACATTGGCTTGGGCCAGCCCCAGGTTGGCCTGATTGCTGAGCAACTGCGCCTGAGCGATAGCCACGTCGGTATTGGACTTCTCCCACTCCTCACCGGAGATGGCGAACCCTTGTTTGAGGCTACGCCGGCGCCGCTCTTCACTTTGGCGCTGTTTGAGCTGCGCCTGGCTGGCAATGATTGCAGCCTCCGACTGGCCCATTGCGGCCTGGGCCACTTCAACAGAGCGTCGTGCGTGCTCGACCGCCAGGGCATAACGCGCCGGGTCGATTTGCAGTAGCAGGTCACCTTTACTCACATGCTGGTTATCCTGCACCCGCAAACTGGCGATCAGCCCGGAGACGTCCGCCGACAACGTCACCACATCAGCGCGCACCCTGGCATCGCGGGTCCAGGGTGAACGGGTGTAGTGCTCCCAGGCGAACCAGCCCAGGACCAGCGCCAGCAAGACAACCGCTAGAGTAATCAGTTGGGCGATGTATTTTTTCAAGGTGACGAGGCTCCCATTACTAGAATCACAACAGCACACACGCAGACATAGAGCGCGCCTTCGAACAGCGCCTCATGCCACACGAAGCGCAGCACGCCCAGCCGACGCAAGGACCAGCCCAGCACCATGAAAATCGGCAGCGCCAGCAGCAAAGCCTGCGCAATGGGCGGCAGGTAGACGCCACCTACCTCAAAATCAATGGGCAAGAGACGGCACTCCTTTTTCATCGAGCTCAAGAAATTCGCGGTAGCGCTCAATAAACGAGGCAACGATCAGCAGTGCCACGCGAATGCGAAACACCGACCAGAGCTGTTCATGCCCGGACGAAAGCTCAGCGGCATGCAGTTGGTCCAGGTCATCGCCCAGGTGCCGCAATGCATCGGTCAATGCCTGCCAGTCGACGGTGGGCCTTCCCGCCACATAACGGCCTGACTGGTCCAGAACCGACTGCAAACGGGCCTGGGTTTGCGCCGTCAGCAATGTATTGTTCTGCCCTTGTTGTTTGAGCTGGTTCAACGCCACGCCCAGGGCCATGCAGGCCAGAGTGACCTCGAACAGCGCATGGGCTCGCGGGTCTTTGGTCGCGGGCAACAAACCCAGCATCATGGTCAGGCGATCCATCATCCGGCTTTCAAAGGCGAACTGCTGCTGATCCGTCGCTGAGGTCTTGAGCAATACGTAGACCTGCTCCCGGCTCTCATCGAACAGACGGTGAATGCGCCGGGCCGGATTGAATGGAAACACCCAGGAGTACACCAGTAACGACAAGGTGCAAGCCCCGATATAGGCACCGGCAAATTCGAACCACTGACTCGCGGTGTTTTGCCAGGCCCCGATATTCTGCGGGCCCACCATCAGGAAGGTCGAAAGTCCCAGGCCCATGCCTATCCCGGCAGTCAGCGGGCTGGCCAGGCCCACGGCGATCACATAGAGCAGCGGCGCCAGAATCAACAGCAGCATTTCGACGTCGCCAATGGCGGGCACCAGCATGAATTGATAGACCGCTGAAATCACCAGCGACAGGCCAAACCCACGTGCGTAGTTCTGGCTCGCTGCCAGGGGGCGTGGAAAGGTCGCCATCAATGAGCACAGGATCCCTACCAGGATCATCCCTGCCCGGGCGCCATCCCAAGCCGTTTCGATCCAGATCAATCCACACACAAGCAAGGCAATAAACGCACGGGCAGCGTTCATTCCCGCCAGGCGCCAGTCCAGGTACAGCGGATTACTTCGGCTCTGGCGGTGCAGGCAGTTGGCCGGACGGCCCTCCTGAATGGCATCGCTCAGTTGCAGGATCTCTTCCAGTTGTTGCAACAGCCTGGCCTGCTCCCAACGCAAGGCCCACGCCAGCGCGCGTAACGTACCTGTTATGGGCTCATCACGTTGCTCAACCTTATTGGCCTGCTGGTCAAAGCGCTGCTGCAACACGCTAAAGCGCTGGCGCGCCTGCGTCGATAATGAACGCCCCGCCACTGCCAACTCATCCAGGAACGCCAGTTCGTCAGCGCGCAGCTGTTGAATGTCTTCGGGAAGCTCACCTTGCCAACGCTCACCTATCAGCGTGCGTTGACGACGCAGCACCGTCAGGCGTGACGTCAGCAATACCAATTGATTACCCAGCAGTTGCACCAGGCCGTTGGCACTGCGCAACCGTGGCGCATCGAAATACAAATGCCGGCGCAGGCCTTCCAGTGCGTTGATTTCTCCGAGTAACTGCATCTGGCGCTTACGGAAATCGGCCTCGCTCTCCTCGGTACGGATCACCGCCGCCGCATGGGCCGCCATCAATTTCAGGACTTGATCTACTTTGGCAAAGTACCCCCGGGCGACCGCTTCCGGGCGCGCCGTCAACAGGCTGACCACGCCGACACAGGCAACCGCCAACAGCGTCTCAGTGAGTCGGGTGATCGCCAGCATCAAGGTATTATCCTGCTCCGGTACAGCAAGCAGCCCAACAACGACCGCCGTAAACCCGCTGAGCACAAAGGCGTGGGAACTGGTGTAGCGCAGCAACGTGCCACCCGCCGTGCAGAACGCCAGCCACAGCGACAAGGTGACAATGAATGGGACCGGTGCCTGGGGGAAAATGCCCATGATCAGCACCGCTACCGCCGCACCGACCAGCGTGCCGATAATCTGTGAAAAACTACGCTGCAACGCCATGCCACCCAAGGGTTGGCTGACGATAATCACCGCCATCACTGACCATTTTGGCTGATCAAGGTCGAAGATGAAGGCCAGATACAAGGTCAACAATCCGGCTGCAACGGTGCGCAACGCAAATAGCAGCGCGCCCATACCTGGATTGAACACCACTTTGAAATAGTTGATCAGGGGCTGCATAAACGGCTCAAGCGGGCTGCCAAGGCCTGCGGACCGACACACAACCTTTGGTCAAAAGCTGTGCCCAATTCATAACAGGCCGTTAGCTGGAAACCGGTTCATGCTCATCTGAACGCACCTGGTGTTAGGTTGAAATGAGGACTGCCTGTCGCAGCACAGTCCCCATGCTCGGCTTACTTGCCTTCAGTCAACGCGTTGTAGCTGGTGAACAGGTTGCGGTAGTCCGGAATGTGGTTGGAGAACAACGTCCCCAAGCCCTCGATGTCGTTGCGCCAGTCACGGTGCAGCTCACAGGCCAGGCCAAACCAGGTCATCAGTTGCGCGCCGTTGGCCGACATGCGGGCCCAGGCCGATTGCTGGGTCAGTTCGTTGAAAGTGCCGGAGGCGTCGGTGACCACAAACACTTCAAAGCCTTCGGCCAGGGCCGACAGCGCCGGGAACGCCACGCACACTTCGGTCACGACGCCGGCAATGATCAATTGCTTCTTGCCGGTGGCCTTGATGGCCTTGACGAAGTCTTCGTTGTCCCAGGCATTGATCTGGCCTGGGCGCGCAATGTACGGCGCATCCGGGAACAGTGCCTTGAGCTCGGGCACCAGCGGGCCATTGGGGCCGGTTTCGAAACTGGTGGTGAGGATGGTCGGCAACTTGAAGTACTTGGCCAGGTCAGCCAGGGCCAGCACGTTGTTTTTGAATTTGTCCGGGTCGATATCGCGGACCAATGACAGCAAGCCGGCCTGATGGTCGACCAACAGCACAGCGGCGTTGTCTTTGTCCAAGCGAACGTAAGGTGTAGACATCGTGGTACTCCTGATAAAGAAGATGACGCCCCGAGTGGGCGCCCCGTAAAGAACCCAGCGTGTTTACTTGCGCTGTGAGTCTAGTTCTTCATGATTGTTTGCCACTTCCTGAGCCTTGATGTAGCTCTCGATCAGAAGCTGATAGTGCGGCATGGCCTGGGTGTAGACGTTGGCCCACTCCTGGGCATCCGGGCGGTTCCAGGAGCCTTGCAACTCCGACAGCGTGCCCATGATGTCGATCGGCACCACGCCGGCCTGGGCCAGGCGTGCAACGGTCAGGTCGGTGGCCAGCCTGGAGTGGTTGCCCGAGGCATCGACCACCGCGAACACCTTGTAGCCTTCATGTACCGCCGCAATGGACGGGAACGCCAGGCATACGCTGGTCAGGGTGCCGGCGATCACCAGGGTCTTCTTGCCGGTGGCTTTGACGGCGGCATGGAACTCGGGGTTGTCCCACGCGTTGATTTCGCCGCGGCGGGCCACGTACTGGGCGTGCGGCGCGGCTTCGTGGATTTCCGGGATCAACGGGCCGTTGGGACCTTGCGGCACCGAGGCGGTGGTGATGACCGGTATTTTCAGGAGGGTCGCGGCCTTGGCCAGCGCGATGGCATTGGCGCGCAATTGAGGAACATCAATGTCCTTGACGATCTGGAACAGACCACTCTGGTGGTCGATCAGCAACATGGCGGTGTCAGCGGGGTCAATCGTCGGCTTTTGACCATTGAAGTTTGCAGCGTTACCTGATGCAGTCATTTGCATTTCCTCTTGCTTGGCGATACCTCCCTGGCGTGTGCGCCGGAACTGCGCCCGGCCGTGCCTGCACTTCCTGTACAGACACGCTTGGGCAACGACCTGGACGTGTGTCAGCAGGCCCACCCAAAAAAACAGTGGAACCACCTTAATCATCGCGTTCAGGGTTAGGTAGTGGCTGAAACGGGCCGCTCCATCTCAAAAATGGAACAATGCAGCCGCACGCCCCTGGGTATGGTGATGCGCAAGACCGAACCACGCTCGGCCGTCGCAGAGAAATGCTTTGCCGAGGCCAGGCGGTTGTTTGCACCCAACACCCAGGCTTAGCGCGCCTGCGTTGGCAGCGCGTACAAAAAAGGCGCTCCGTAGAGCGCCTTTTTACCGCCGATTGTTTTATTGCAAGCTGACCTGACGCAGCTCGGGTTTGGCCTCGCCACCAATCATGATGCGTTTTGGCTTGGCCTCTTCAGGCACTTCACGCAGCAGGTCGATGTTGAGCAACCCGTTGGTCAGGGATGCGCCACGTACTTCAATATGGTCCGCCAAGCGGAACGACAACCGGAACGCACGTTGGGCAATGCCCTGGTGCAGGTAAGCGACCTTATCGTCGGTTTCGCGTTTTCCGCCGGAAACCGTCAATACACCCCTCTCGACCTGGATATCCAGATCCTCCTCGGTCAGGCCAGCCACAGCGATCACGATGCGGTATGCGTCGTCACCGTGCTTTTCCACGTTGTGAGGTGGATAGGAATTTGGAGCCTCGCTGCGCAGCGCCGACTCGAACAGGTCATTGAAGCGATCAAAGCCCACCGATTGACGGAACAGTGGGGCCAACGACAGGGTAGTAGCCATTTTAAAATCTCCTGAGTTTCTCCAAGTGATTTAGTACGCGACCCGGATTCGGCATCGCGTGATCAAAAATTTATGGACGCGCAAAAGGAATTCAAGAGGGCTGAAAAAAATTTTTCTTGTGCAAGGGGCGATCACCGAAGCCCAAGTGTTATGGCGTGTGCTCTAATCAAAATGCCAGGCGTGCTTTACCCCGTGAGCGCCTGAGACAGCCCTTGAGGTACAAAAAAATGAAAATGACATTCCCGGCCCTGGCATTGGGCATTCTGATCTCCCAAGGGGCCTTGGCCGCTGGAGATGGTACGGCGGCGCTGGGAGGCGGTGTCGGCGGTGTGTTGGGCAACGTGGTGGGCCAGCAGCTTGGTGGCTCGACCGGTGCGGCCATCGGCGCAGGCGTAGGTGGCGCAGCCGGGAGTGCGGTGGGTGCGCAAAAAGGCAATAAGACTGAAGCGGCGATTGGCGGCGGTTTGGGCTCGGCAGGCGGTTCGCTGATTGGCAATCGCCTGGGTGGCTCTACCGGTTCGACCATCGGCGCGGGCGTGGGAGGTGCTGCGGGTGGCGCGCTGGGTAATAACCTGGCCGATGACGAGAGCGGCCATCGTTCAGGCGGTGCCAAGCACAAAGGCAACAAGCATAAGCACAAGAACAAGCACCACTGATCGCGTGGCACGGCGTTGTTAGCGAACAAACACTGACCTGTGGCGAGGGAGCTTGCTCCCGTTGGGGCGCGAAGCGGCCCCGCTCTTTTGTTCAAAAAGGCTGGGACTGCTACGCAGTTCAACGGGAGCAAGCTCCCTCGCCACAGTTATCGTTTCGTCGCCTTTACATCGGCGTGCTGCTCACCACCCGCAACGCCAGCCCTTCATAGGCGTCCAGCGTGATCGTGAACGCGCCCTCCTCGGTCAAATCGCCTTCCACTCGCTCATTGATGATATCCACCACCGGCCCAGGGGCGATGTTGGGCAGGTGCAGGGTTTCGGTGATCGGCGTGGCGCCAAAGTTCAGCGCGGTGATTTGCGTGCCCTTACCCGCTGGTAGCTCATGAACCATGATGAGCAAGCCTGGATGCTCGACGTCCGGCACCAGGATCTGGCGGCTGGCGGCGATGTCGTAGGCGCGGCGCACGGCGAGGATTTTTTGCAGTTGGGAGGCAAAGGACTCTGGGTCCTGCAGTTGGCTGTTCAGGCTGCCATACAGGCTTTTGGAGCGCGGCATTTGCCCGGCTGACAGTTCGGCGTCGGGGTTCAGGTCTACCAGATCATAGGCGCCACGGTGGATCCAGCGAGTGTCGCCATCGGCCATCAAGTGCGCCACGTCTTCGGCCGCCAACGGCAGCGCGCCCACCAGGTCCCAGCCGGACAAGGCAAACACCCCAGGCTGCATGGCGTTGTACATCACCAGCAGCAAGTGGATCTGGCGAATCTGCCGGATATCCGCCGGGGTGATCGCCTCCAGGTCACGAATTCCCAGGGCTGCGGTGATGATGCTGGCGGTGGTGCAAGACACGCCGTTGGTCACGAACTTGAGGTTATACGGCGCATGTTCGCCGGTCAGGCGTTCGTACATCTGCTCGCGGATATGCTCGCGCAGGATGTTGCCGGGGAAGGTCTGGCCCTGGAACAGGAAGCTGTCATGGGCGTGCAGCGTCCAGAAGTGCACCAGCTCCAGGGTCAGTTCATCGTGGTTCTGTAGCGCGTGAATCAGCGAGCCGGGGTCGATGCCGAGGCTGTGCATCTGGCGCAGCATCAGGCGCAGGAACTCGGTGTCGCCCATCAGCAAGGCATGCTGGTAGGCGGGCCGGGTGATGAAGTCATAAGACAGGTCAGCGCCGCCGTGGGACATGGACGCGATGTCGTCCACAGTGAGGTTGAGTTCCTGAAAGCTGAACCCGCCCGCCTTGCGAATGGCGCCGCCGAGTAGCTGATTGCCGGTGATCGACAGCGGATGGCTTTCGGACCAGGCCGTGCCGTCGAGCTTGCGCTCCACGCCGAGAAAGCCGTTGGCGTCCAGGCGCAGGATTTTCGCGCCCATCACGTCAATGGCGTGCAGCGCATCACCAATGATCATCTGCTGCGCAGCAAACGAAGGGTCAAGCCAGTTGAGCGACGGCTGGCCCTCCTTGAAGTAATGCAGGTACACCCAGCGCCGCGGCTTGCCATCCACGCCGAGCACTACCGGGGTGGCGCTCCAGTCGGTTTCTTTTACGCCAGGCTCGAAGAAAATCACCCGCTGCAATTGGCCGACGATGTAGTGCTTGTCGCGCAGTGCGTCTACCTGGGAGGGGCTGAGGTTTTGTGCATCGCGCCCGTCGGCCACGTCGGGCAGCAACGGCCAGTCTTCCTCGCGGATTTCGACCATGTGGTACAGGCCGGGATAGTCCTCATAGGCCATTTCTGCCAGACGAAAGTCTGCACCCTTGCCGGTGTGGGACGGGATCACATCGTCGATGATCACCGCGTTGTGCGCGGCAGCCATGCGCGTCAAGGCCTGCAATTGCGCCTCGGTGCCCAATTGCGGGTCGATGTCGAAGCTGATGCGGTCGAAATTGCCGTCGATGGTCGGGGTGTGCTCGGTGCCAGACAAACCACCGGACTTCTTCAACGGGCCATTGTGAATGCCCTGGATGCCGATCTTGGACAGGGTATGCCACAAGGTTTCGTCCCCCAGCGCCTCCAGCACGGTGCCGCCTTCGCGGGTGACAATCGAGGCGGGGTAGGCAGTGAACCACACCGACGACAAGGCTGAAGCGTCACGCGGCCGGGTCTGTGCATAGGGTTGCTGCCACAGGCGGCCTTGCCCCGAATACAGCTTGGCCCGCTGCCGCGCTGCGTGGAGCATGGAATGTTGCACCAGCCAGTTCACATGGTCGTTGTTCGCCGCGGTCATAAGCTTGGTACCTGTCGTGGTGAAAAGGGTCGGTGTAAGCATATGAGGGGCTAGGGCGCTATTCGTTGCATTGCAATAGGACGCTTACCTTGTAGGAGCGAGCTTGCTCGCGAAAAACTCACAGGCGCCGCGTTCATTCAGAAAGCGCGCGTTGTCGTTGGGGTTTTTCGCGAGCAAGCTCGCTCCTACATTAGACTTTCATCTGGCCTGCCGCCTTGCGTCGCTTGCCGGTACTGCCTCGGGGTGAACCCGGTTGAAGATTTGAACTGCCGGGTAAACGCGCTGTGGTCGGTGTACCCGCATTGCAGCGCCACCTCGGTAATCGGCAGCTCGGTATGCAACAACCGCCGGGCATGTTCCAGCCGGACTTTCTGGATCATTTGCCGGGGGGTGAGGTGAAAGACGCGCTTGCAGTAGCGCTCCAGTTGCGCCACGGAAATCCCGGCGATGCGGGTCAATTCTCCCAGCGTGACACGGCGGTTGAAGTGGCTGCGGATGTGTTCGTCCACCGCCGCCAGGCGCTGATAGGCCGGGTGGGTTTCGCTGGCAGACTGCAAGTCCACCGAAATTCCGGCCAGGCCGATGATCGCGCCGAGTTGGTTGTACAGCGGCCACTTGTGGGTCAGGCACCAGCCCGGTTCGCGGGTGCCGTAGAGGTGCAATTCGAGTTGATCCTCCAGTACCAGGCCCTGCTTCAGCACCCGCCGGTCCTGCTCGGTATAGCCGGGGCCCAATTGTGCGGGAAACACTTCGGCGCTGGTCTTGCCCAGCAGCGGTTGCAGGTGCTTGAGGCCACAGCGTTGCACCAGGGTGCGGTTGGCGAGCACGTAGCGAGCGTCGATGTCCTTGATGAAAATCGCGGCATTGGGCAGTACATCGAGCATCGGCAGCAACTGCTCTACCCCGCTCAACAGCTGCTCGATGCTGTGGGGTCGGCTGCCCTGGAAAAGGCTCGCGAACGCGCTCTGCAACATGACTTTCTCAGCCCCTTTATTCGTCGACAGCCAGCAGATTGCGCCATGGGGCGAGTGCTGTCGAGCGCAGAAAATTGTGCTGAATTCGTCATCCATGCCTGCGCAAAACATCAATCGTCAGCCTGGCAGATGGGTTCAGGATAGCGCCACTGCATGCCTATCCAATAACTCACAAGAAGGCGACGCTATGTCAGGCCAAGGCAAGTTCAAGAAACAGCTGTCACTGATGGACCTCACCTTTATCGGGTTGGGGGCCATCTTCGGTTCGGGTTGGTTGTTCGCTGCCAGCCACGTGTCGGCCATCGCAGGCCCGGCGGGGATTTTTTCCTGGTTACTCGGTGGTTTCGCCGTGCTGCTGCTGGGCATTGTCTACTGCGAACTCGGCGCTGCCCTGCCCCGCGCTGGTGGCGTGGTGCGCTACCCGGTGTACTCCCACGGCCCGCTGCTGGGCTACTTGATGGGCTTTATCACGCTGATCGCCTTTTCCAGCCTGGTAGCAATTGAAGTGGTCGCCTCGCGCCAATACGCCGCAGCCTGGTTTCCGGAGCTGACCAAGGCAGGTTCCAGCGACCCGACCACTCTGGGCTGGCTGGTGCAATTTGCCTTGCTGTGCCTGTTCTTTGTGCTCAATTACCGCAGCGTGAAAACCTTTGCCATCGCCAATAACCTGGTGAGCGTGTTCAAGTTCATCGTGCCGTTGCTGGTGATCGGCGTGCTGTTCACCTTCTTCAAGCCGGAGAACTTCCAGGTGCATGGCTTCGCGCCGTTCGGCTTGTCGGGCATCGAGATGGCCGTGTCGGCAGGCGGCGTGATCTTTGCCTACCTGGGGCTCACGCCGATCATTTCGGTGGCCAGCGAAGTGAAGAACCCACAGCGCACCATCCCCATCGCCTTGATCCTCTCGGTACTGTTGTCCACCGCCATCTATGTGCTGCTGCAAACCGCGTTCCTCGGCGGCGTGCCTACCGAAATGCTCGCCAATGGCTGGGCCGGCATCAGCAAGGAACTGGCCCTGCCCTATCGCGATATCGCCCTGGCGCTGGGCGTGGGCTGGCTGGCCTACCTGGTGGTGGCCGATGCGGTGATCTCTCCCAGCGGCTGCGGCAATATCTACATGAACGCCACCCCGCGCGTGGTGTATGGCTGGGCGCAGACCGGCACCTTCTTCAAGATCTTCACGCGCATCGATGAAAAGTCCGGCATCCCGCGCCCGGCGCTGTGGCTGACCTTTGGCCTGTCGGTGTTCTGGACCTTGCCGTTCCCGTCCTGGGAAGCGCTGATTAACGTGGTGTCTGCCGCCCTGATCCTCAGTTACGCGGTCGCCCCGGTGACGGTCGCCGCCCTACGCCGCAATGCACCCGACATGGCGCGCCCGTTTCGGGTAAAGGGCATGGCAGTGCTAGGGCCGCTGTCGTTCATCATCGCTGCGCTGATCGTGTACTGGTCGGGCTGGAGCACGGTGTCGTGGCTGTTGGGCCTGCAAATCCTGATGTTTGTGGTGTACCTGCTCTGTGCACGCTGGGTACCGACCGCGCACCTCAATATCAAGCAGCAAGTGCGCTCTTCGGCCTGGTTGATCGGCTTCTACGCCGTGACCATTTTGCTCTCCAAGCTCGGCAGCTTTGGCGGTATCGGTGTGATCAGCCACCCGTTTGACACCGTGGTGGTGGCAGCCTGCGCCCTGGGCATTTACTACTGGGGCGCTGCCACCGGCGTACCCGCCCACTTGGTGCGCCTGGAGCAGGAAGAGGACGAAAGCGAAGCCGTCAGCGACGTGCACTACAGCGCCCCACTGTCCCCGACTACCCACTGATGGAGCGCCTTATGAAACGGCTGCATGTGATTGACTCACACACCGGCGGTGAACCTACACGCCTGGTCATGAGCGGCTTTCCCGAACTGGTCGGTGCCTCGATAGCCGATCAACTGGACCATCTGCGCACCCACCACGATCAATGGCGCCGTGCCTGCCTGCTGGAGCCACGGGGCAACGATGTGCTGGTGGGCGCGCTGTACTGCGCGCCAGTCACGCCGGGGGCGACCTGCGGGGTGATCTTCTTCAACAACGCCGGCTACCTCGGCATGTGCGGCCACGGCACCATCGGTCTGGTTGCCTCGCTGCACCACCTGGGGCTGATCCAACCGGGCGTGCACAGCCTCGACACGCCGGTAGGCCCGGTCGCGGCCACCTTGCACGAAGACGGCAGCGTGACCCTGCGCAATGTGCCCGCTTACCGCTATCGCAAGCAAGTGGCGGTTGAAGTGCCTGGGCATGGCGTGGTGCTGGGCGACATCGCCTGGGGCGGTAACTGGTTTTTCCTGGTGTCGGACCACGGCCATGAGTTGCAGATGGATAACGTGGAGGCGCTGACCGACTACACCTGGGCCATGCTCAAGGCCCTCGAAGCCCAAGGCATCCGTGGCGCAGGCGGTGCGCTGATCGACCATATCGAATTGTTCGCCGACGACGCCCACGCCGACAGCCGCAACTTCGTGATGTGCCCCGGCAAAGCCTATGACCGCTCCCCCTGCGGCACCGGCACCAGCGCCAAGCTCGCCTGCCTGGCCGCCGACGCAAAACTGGCCGCAGGAGAACCCTGGGTACAAGCCAGCATCACCGGCAGCCAATTCCTGGGCCGCTATGAGTGGGACGGCGAACACGTACGCCCATTCATCACCGGCCGCGCCTACATGACCGCCGACAGCACTTTGCTGATCGACGAGCAGGACCCGTTTGCCTGGGGCATTTGAGCCCTTTATTTAAATGAACCTGGAGTTAGCACCATGAGCGACAACATCTTTACCGGCTGCATGCCCGCCCTGATGACCCCTTGCACCGCCGAGCGCCAACCGGACTTCGACGCCCTGGTCGCCAAAGGCCGCGAGCTGATCGACATCGGCATGAGTGCCGTGGTGTATTGCGGCTCCATGGGCGACTGGCCGCTGCTCACCGAGGCCCAGCGCCAGGAAGGCGTGGCGCGCCTGGTGGCTGCGGGTGTGCCGACCATCGTCGGCACTGGTGCGGTGAACAGCCGTGAGGCCGTATCCCACGCAGCCCATGCCGCCAAAGTCGGCGCCCATGGTTTGATGGTGATTCCCCGCGTGCTGTCCCGGGGCGCTTCGGTCACCGCGCAAAAGGCCCACTTTGCAGCGATCCTCAACGCCGCCCCCAACCTGCCGGCGGTGATCTACAACAGCCCCTACTATGGTTTCGCCACCCGCGCCGACCTGTTCTTCGAACTGCGCCGCGAACACCCTAACCTGATCGGCTTCAAGGAGTTTGGCGGCGCCGCCGACCTGCGCTACGCCGCCGAAAACATCACCTCCCAGGATGACGATGTGACCCTGATGGTCGGCGTCGATACCCAAGTGGTACACGGCTTCGTCAACTGCAACGCCACCGGCGCCATTACCGGCATCGGCAATGCACTGCCGCGCGAAGTGCTGCAACTGGTGGCGCTGAGCAAAAAAGCCGCCAAGGGCGATGCCAAGGCGCGTCGCCAGGCCCGCGAGCTGGAAGCTGCGTTGGCGGTGTTGTCGTCGTTCGACGAAGGCTGCGACCTGGTGCTGTATTACAAGCATTTGATGGTGCTCAACGGCGACCAGGGCTACGCCCTGCACTTCAACGAAACCGACGGCCTCAGCGCGGCCCAGCGCCGGTATGCCGAGCAGCAGTACGCGTTATTCCGCCAGTGGTATGCCAACTGGTCGGCAGAACAGAACGCCGCTTGATTTTCTGTAGGGGCGAGCTTGCTGTGGCGAGGGAGCTTGCTCCCGCTGACTGCGCAGCAGTCTCCGGTTTTTATTAGGGGCGCTTCGCACCCCAGCGCAAGCAAGCTTGCTCGCCACAGCAAGCTCGCTCTTACAACACCTCCTTTGTTTTCCAGGATGTCACCATGACTCTGACAGGCAAGATGCTGATCGGTCAGCAATCCATTTGCGGCCATCGCGATGCGATCCGGGCGATCAACCCCGCCACCAACGCCCTACTGGAACCCGCCTACGCTGGCGGAGATGAGCAACACGTCGAACAGGCTTGCGCACTGGCCTGGGCTACGTTCGATGCTTACCGCGAAACCACCTTGGCAGATCGCGCCACGTTGCTTGAAACCATCGCCACCCACATCGAAGCCTTGGGTGATGAGTTGATCGAACGCGCCTGCGCCGAAACCGGCTTGCCTCGCGCACGCATTGAAGGTGAACGCGGCCGTACCTGCGGGCAACTGCGCGCTTTTGCCCGCACCGTGCGCCTGGGCGAATGGCTCGACGTGCGCGTCGATACCGCACAGCCCCAGCGCCAACCCCTGCCCCGTGCCGACCTGCGCCAGCGCCATATCGCCCTGGGCCCGGTGGCGGTGTTCGGTGCCAGCAACTTCCCCCTGGCCTTCTCCGTGGCGGGCGGTGATACCGCATCGGCCCTTGCCGCCGGTTGCCCGGTGATCGTCAAGGCGCACAACGCGCACCCCGGCACTAGCGAACTGGTGGGCCGCGCCATTGCCCAGGCGGTTAAGCACTGCGGCTTGCCGGAGGGTGTGTTTTCACTGCTCTACGGCGCAGGTAATGAGCTGGGTATCGCATTGGTGCGCGACCCGCGCATCAAGGCCGTGGGCTTCACGGGGTCGCGCAGTGGCGGTATTACCCTGTGCCAAGCGGCGCAGGCACGCCCGGAGCCGATCCCGGTGTACGCAGAAATGAGCTCGATCAACCCGGTGTACCTGTTTCCTGCTGCGCTTGAAGCTCGGAGCGAAGCCTTGGCCGAAGGGTTCGTAGCGTCGCTGACCCAAGGCGCCGGCCAGTTCTGCACCAACCCTGGCCTGATGATCGCCCTGCAAGGCGCCGCTTTGGACCGCTTTATTCAGTCTGCCAGTGAGCGGCTCTCGCGTTGCCCGTCCCAGACCATGCTCACACCGGGCATCTTCAGTGCCTACGAAACCGGCGTGGCCGCCCTGGCCAGGCACGCCAGCAACGCCGCCAAGGGTTTGCCAGCGACCGGGCCGAACCAGGGCCAGGCCCATCTGTTCGTGACCCAGGCCGAGGCTTTCCTGAACAATGAACACCTGCAAGCCGAAGTATTCGGCGCCGCCTCGCTGGTGGTGCAGTGCCGCGATATCGAGCAAATGCGTCAGGTGTCCGAACACCTGGAAGGTCAACTCACCGCCACCCTGCAGATGGATGACTCAGACCTGCCACACGCACGGGCACTGCTGCCGGTGCTGGAGCGCAAGGCTGGGCGCCTGCTGGTGAACGGCTGGCCAACTGGCGTAGAAGTGTGCGACGCCATGGTGCATGGCGGGCCCTTCCCGGCGACTTCGGACGCGCGCAGTACCTCGGTGGGCACGGCGGCGATCCTGCGATTCCTGCGCCCGGTGTGTTACCAGGACGTCCCGGGCGCCTTGCTGCCCACCGCGCTGCAGCACGACAACCCGCTGCGGTTGCGGCGCCTACTCGACGGCCAGCGAGAAGCGTAATCATGGCCGATCCCAATCAAGCAGACATCGTGGTAGTCGGCGCCGGCATTATCGGCGTCGCCTGCGCCTTGCAGCTGGCACGCCAAGGCCGCCAAGTCGTCGTGGTCGACGCGCAGGCCCCCGGCATGGGCGCCTCCTACGGCAACGCCGGCCACCTGGCAACGGAGCAGGTGTTCCCCATCGCCGACCTGTCGATCCTCAAGCGCTTGCCCGCGATGCTCCTGGACCCCATGGGCCCGCTGCGCCTGGACTGGACCTACCTGCCCCGCGCCCTGCCCTGGTTCATCCGCCTGTTGCTGAACCTACGGCCAGCGCGTTACCAGCGCACCGTGGCGGGCCTTCGCGCCTTGAACGAAGGCAGCCTGGGCGCATGGCAACGCTTGCTGCAATCGATTGGGCAAACGCACTTGCTGCGCGAAGACGGGTCGCTACTGGTATTTGAGCGCGCCGAATCCCGCGCTGCACTGGATGCATTGCAGCACCGCATGACCCAGCAAGGCGTCGCCGTGCACTTTTGGAGCGGCGATGCAGTACGCACGGCTGCGCCGCAACTGAGCGACGCGATACAAGGCGGTTTGTTCTTTCCCGCTACCGGACACTTTCTGGACCCGTACAGAGTGGTTGGCGAACTGGTGAACGCGGCCAAGGCCGAGGGGGTGCAATTTCTCCAGCAACGCGTTCTGGACGGACGCCTGGAGGGTAGTGGCGTTTCCCTGATGACCGACCAAGGCGTACTGACAACGCAGCAAGTGCTGATCGCCTGCGGCGCCCATTCGGCCAAACTCACCGCCGCACTCACCGGCAAACAAGTGCCACTGGACACCGAACGTGGCTATCACCTGATGCTGCCCCACGAACAACAGCGCCTGCCATTCGCGGTCACTTCGCTGGAGCGCAAATTCATCATGACACCGATGACCGGCGGCCTGCGTCTGGCCGGCACGGTCGAATTCGCCGGCCTCGACCGCCCGGCCAATATGCAACGGGCCTGGCAGTTGCACCGGTTGAGCAAAGGGCTGTTCCGGCACGACTTGAGCGACAGCGAAGCCACGCCCTGGATGGGGTTTCGTCCTTCCCTGCCCGACTCGCTGCCGATCATTGACCGGGTGTGCGAGGGCAAAGTGCTGCTTGCATTTGGTCACCAGCATCTAGGGCTGACACAAGCGGCGGTGACGGCCGAAAGGGTTGGGCAGCTTGCGGCGGGTGAGCGGGTGCCAGAACTACAGCCTTATCGGCTGGATCGTTTCTGAACCTTACTGTGGTAGGCGCGAAGTGCTGAATAACGCATCAGCTGTTTCTTGGATTTCATCGCGCATCCATAGCTTGTTCAACCAACCGACAGGGATAGCCTGGACGCCGTAATACGCCCCCGCCAGTTGCCCAACGATTGCGGCAGTAGTGTCTGCATCATCCCCAAGGTTGGCGGCGGCGAGTATCGCCTCAGCAAAGTTGGAGGTCTGATCGAAACACCAGAATGCGGCCTCCAGCGAAGCCACTGCATAACCTGAGCCAACGATTTGAGCAGAGGTTTTATCGCGATAATCGCCAGAGGCGATAGCCTTGACCTTAGGGGCCGACAGCGCGGTGTGGGAAAAACTCAGCACCTGCTTCTTTGGAACACCGCTCAGGGCATTGCTGATAGCCTCGGCCAGCAGCAGACAGCACTCGATAGCCTCATGCGCGGCATGAGTAGTTCGCGAGCTTTGCTCGGCAAACAGGTGGATGTCCGCCCGATCTGGAAAGTAAAACAACACGACAGGTGCGAGGCGCATCATTGAACCATTGCCGGCCGAATACGGATGCGTTGAGCCCGCAAAAGCGTTGCCACTTAGCTGAAATTGCTCCAACGCTTCGCGAACCGTCATGCCGATATCAAAGCACTCTCCGGTAGAACTCAAGTAACCCCACTTCCACCAATTCAGATAGCGTCCCATCTGGTCAATCGCGTCAAAACCGCCTTTGCGCAACAGGCTTTCGGCCAGACACAGCGCCATGGACGTGTCGTCAGTCCATTGGCCAGGCTTGAGGCTAAACGGTCCGCCGCCTAGCATATCCGTCACGGGAGAAAAGCTGCCACGGGGCATGAATTCAACAGTCGTCCCTACAGCGTCGCCACACGCCAGCCCAAGTAGGCTGCCGCGATAACGATCCAAAAGCGTGATGTCCATTGCCACTCCTTGTGAAAATCTTTCTACACCCCCAGGTTACTTGACCAGCCGCTTCTCCTTGGAGGGGCGATAGCCGAAATACGCGCTGTAGCATTTGCTGAAATGGCTCGGCGAGACAAACCCGCACGCCACCAGCACATCCACCTGGGATAACTCAGTGTGCTGCAACAGGCGCCGCGCTTCTGTGACGCGCAATTCCATGTAGTAGCGTTGCGGCGTGGTGCCCAGCTGTTCTTTGAACAGGCGCTCCAACTGGCGGCGGGAACGGCCGGCGTAGACGGCGAGTTGATCGAGTTCCAGGGGCTCTTCTAGGTTGGCGTCCATCAGCTTCACCACCTCGCGCAGTGGCGCGCTGACACACATGTTTTCGGTGGGTTTGATGCGGCGGTAGCGCGACTCTTCGAACGCCAGGATATCTTCGATGCCTTCGACCAACGCTTTGCCATGCAGGCTCTTGATCCAGTCCAAGGCCATATGGAAAGCCCCCGAGGGGCTGGACGCGGTGAGGCGGTCGCGGTCGATGACATAGGGTTCGCTGGTGACCTGCGCCGCCTTGGACACTTCGGCCAGTGCCGGGCGATGCTCGGGATGGATGGCGCAGCGGTAACCCTGCAACAGCCCCGCACGCCCGAGGAACCAGGAACCGTTCCACAAACCGGCGAGGCGCACGCCTGCCTCGCCAGCACTGCGCAGCCATTGGATAAACGGCTCGCTGGCCTTGAGTTCGGTGCGAAAGCCACCGCAGATCACCAGAAGGTCCAAGTCCTGCAAGGTCGCCAGGATCAGGTTCGCATCCGGGCGAATGACCAGGCCCAGATCGCTGATGACTTCGCCCTCACCCCAGCCGAAGGTGCGCGTAGCGAACAGATCAGGGCGCAACAGATTGGCAGTCACCAGCGTATCGAGGGTCTGGGTAAAGGCCGGCAAGGAGAAGTGTTCGAGCAGCAGGAAACCGACACGGGTGACCGAGGTTGATTGCTGGGGGTTATCACTGAGGTAGCGCAGGTTCTTGCCTTGCATGCCACCGCTGAACTGGCGTCTTTCCATCGAGGGTCGGCCCACGCTTATTGTTGTGCAGTGGGCGCTATCTTAGGGGCAAATGCAGTGCCTGTCTCAGGTGACGCTCACGGCTGGCAGAGGCCGCGGCGCTGATCTTGATAAAAACTGTTCGCTTGAAAAGCCACGGCCCAGGCGCTGCGCGATCATCTGATACGGTTTTTTCTTTTCAATCTGCGCCTGTATTGAAAACCGCTTGAGGCGGACAATAACCCCATCCCGACACTCCTGTCGCCCCCTTCCCCTCGGAGGCCTTATGACCAAGATGGCAATTTTCCTGTTCGGCTTTTTGGTATTGACCATTGGCATCGGCATGTTGGCGACCATCTCGCCGGTCTAAGCCCGCGCTGCTGGCCCTGTGGCGAGGGAGCTTGCTCCCGTGACGACCTGATACCCGACGCCTATCTACCTGACGCCCCGAGATCTAAATGTGGGAGCTGGCTTGCCTGCGATGACGGCCTGACAGCCGACATCTATCTACCTGACACCCCGCGATCCTACTGTGGGAGCGGGCTTGCTCGCGAAGGCGGCCTGACAGTCAACACAGTTGGATTGTGTACATATCCATTCCTGCGGTAACGGCCACTTAGGGTTCCGCCCTGACGGCGGCTCACTTTGCAAAAGCCGGGATGCCGGCCCAGGCCAAAGTAAGCAAAACGCTCTTGCCCCACCCCTCGGCACCTCGCTTAGGCTCGGTGTGCCCGTAATCCGCCAGCGGGGTTTAACGGGGCGCTTCAGATCAAAAGCAGATCAAGAGCAAGATCAAGAGCGGCTCGCTTCGCATTGTGATTACCTACGCCACCTCAGCCCACAAACAGCATCGGATACAGCGACAGCACCAACAGCCCGGCCATGGACCAGTTGAACATCCGCAACCAGCGCGGCTCACGCAGCACGTTGCGCAAGCCGCTGCCACACCCCACCCACACGCACACACTCGGCAGGTTGACCACCGCAAACACCAGGGCGATCACCAGCACATTAGTGACATAACCCTCGGCCGGCGTGTACGTGGTGATCGCCCCCAGCGCCATGATCCACGCCTTGGGGTTGACCCACTGGAAGGCCGCCGCACCGAGGAAGGTCATCGGCTTGCCGTGTTCATCCGGGTTGTCAGACATACCGCCCGCATTGGCAATCTTCCACGCCAGATACAACAAATACGCGGCGCCGACATAACGCAACAGCGTGTAGGCCCACGGAAACAGTTTGAACACCTCGCCCAAGCCCAGCCCCACACAAATCACCAACAGCATGAAGCCAATGCTGATCCCCAGCGCATGAGGCATCGAACGACGAAAGCCGAAATTCACGCCTGAGGCCAGCAACATGGTGTTGTTGGGCCCTGGGGTGATCGAAGAGACAAAAGCGAACAGCACGAAAGCTGATAACAGGCTGGTAGACATGATCATGGCGCGGCATCCAAGCGGTGGTGATGTGCCTGCGACAGTAGTGGGTTACGGCGCGCTGCGCCCCGTACAGCTAGGGGGGGATCGAGGCATACACTTTTGAAGCCAGCCGTAAAGGCTGGCACAGGTGAATGGACAGTCAGCGGCTCTGAACTTCGCGCTGCTGGCTAGAGGCATGTTGTTTTTTTACATGTTTACGCGACCTGAGCTCATATTGATGGTGAATAAACCAGGCGACCAACAACAACCCGGTGACGCCAAAAACCAAGACCAATAGCTCTATTGCGGTACCTTCATGTGAAAACATCTTTCGTTCCTCGTCCTGAAGCCGTGTGACCTAAAAAACAGCCACACCGAAATTGTTTGTAATAATTCAAACATTTTCAGGGTAGTCGGCAAATGCGCACGTGACAACCCCTGATCGGCCCAGAACCCTTGATCTAGACGTGTCACTCGTCGAAAACACGGATAAATCACAGGCAATAAAAAACCCCGTAGACGCTAATCTACGGGGTTTCTGTTCGCTTACTTGCTGCCAGAAGCGTCCTGCTCGACCACCATATCCAACACGTAGACCGTCGAAGGCGCATCCGCTGGCGGATTCTTCCACTCGTATTGCTTGACCCGCAACACAGTGCGCACGCCGTCATGATGCACAAAGCCTTCGATGGGCTGGTACAGCGGATGCCAGGTGTCTTGGGTCGCCAGTTGCAGGCCCGCGTCGTCATAGCGACGTTCGCGCACTTGCAGGCACTGATAGTCCGGGATCAAAGGATGGCTGCACTTGACCGTCTTCGCCGCCACTTCCAGAAATTTGACCTCACCCTCGCTACCGTAACGGGTCTGCGGGGTGGCCTCGCCTTGCAGTTTGAGCACCGAGCCATCCGCTGTCGTCAGTTGCAGCATCGGTGCCATGTCACTGCCGGTGATGACAGCGCGCAGATCGCCCTTGAACAGCCGCCCTACTTGGGCGTCAAGGTCCATCAGGCTCTTGTCACAGGCCATCAGCGTAGAGGCCAGTGGCTGCACCTTCAAAACCCCGTCCTGATAGTGATAGCCGCCAAACTGCCGATTGCAGCCACCGCTGATGTTCAGGCTCTTGTCACCGAAGGCAACACGCAACTTGCGCTCGATGCCTTTGTTCATCGCCACGAGAGGCTTGCCCGACGCGTCAGTTGCCGAGACCAGGTTCCAGTCGTAAGCGGATAAGGTTGGCTGGGCTACAGCGGCTGAGGTGGTAGGCATTGAAGGTGATTCTTCATGGCTTTTGGAAGGGGCGGCACAGCCTTGGATGAGTGCAGCACACACGGCTACAAGAAGAATTTTTTGTTTCATGAGTCACTCTGTCAGCTTTGATGAGTGCGGGCGTTATCGTGCGCTGGCAGGATAAGCGCGCGGCTAAACCGGCATGTTGAGGTCGCGTGAGGCTTTAATGAGCGTAGACCCAATGCGCGCTTGGCGGACCTCGTCCTTGGCCGATAGCAATCGGACATCATTTGTTTGGTTCAGTTTCACGGAATGAGAGTGCAAGTGATGAATCGCCCAGAATTTTCGAGAGACCTTGCAAGCTCATTGCAGAATGCGCTCTCTAAACGTCAATCAGAGATCGCGCGTTGATTAATGGCCATGTTTTGACTCAAATTCATGACTCGAAATGTTTGGGATAGAGAACCGTCTTACTGTCGATCGTTTCTAGTCAGGGGAAACCGTTGCTTACTGAGCAAATCAAACTCAGCGATCAAGTTGGATCAGAGCGACCCTAAAGAGCTTTTCGTATAAAAACCTCTCTCTGACTTCGCCCCTCTCCGCCCCCCAAAACAAGGTACACGCTGTTATCTAGTTATCATTTAACTCGACAGCATCTCTTATACTTTTTCGTCGAACCACAGGGACATAGATCATTACTCCCAATTTTTTTTGCCTTTGAGGTCATGGCGCACCAGAGCAAATCAGTCGACTCATCTATCAAGCTGTAGAACTGCTGCGCCAATTCTAAATCGTCAGATTCAGCATTGAAACTCTCGATCGCTTCATCGATTGCTTTTTTTCTACTTTCATTTGAAGGGTGCGTGTCGCTCGCCTCACTGACAAACTTTCGGCTACTTCCGTAAGCCTTAAAATCAGCGTAACGCTTTGCGAGATCCAAACTCGAAAAAAATAACTTAATCGCCCCCAAAATATGGCGAAGTTCATAACCTTCTTTTTTGAGTGCGAAGACCGTAAGCACCAAACCGAAATAATCCGCTTCAAATTCCTGAACATGGGACGTCGGCAAGGATATTTCAGGTGCTGCTATATGCAATTTAGAAAGTAACTCACTCAAATGACCTGCATACACATGGCCAAACTCATGAGCAACAACAAAAACCTCCATGCTAGTACGGAGGATATTACTCAACCGAATACTGCTCGTATCAACGGAAAAAGGTGGGGAGGTACCCGGTCGCCCCGTCTTGACAAACGCTTCAAGCACACTCTTTAGCCGAATAGGAATTTCCGGCGAGCTCTCAATGACCGCTCGTAAAATTTTTTTATTCCCTGAACGAGACTCTACGTTAGCCGTCAAGCATTGAGCATATAACTTAGAGAGAATATTGCAAAAAGTTAATAGCTCCGGATCAAACAGCAAAAAAGCTTTCGAAGAGCACGGTAGGTTAACGGCCATCGCATTAACTTGGCCTGTCGGCAGCGTTGCATGGAGTGGAAAAAGCTCCACTTCAAGACCCAAATCTTTAGCTGCCCCTTTTACTTTCTGAATCAACGAACTTATCTGTTGATACCCCCACGGACTGTCATATCTCGTGGGCAGTGCAAGCCCAGCTAAATCCTGTAAAACTTTTTCTGCTACATTTTCAGTATCGAGCTTAAACAGCTCAATATTTTTACTCCGCATCTCTTCAAATACAATTTTATTATTCGCCTGTTCATGCTGCAATTTATGCAATTTTTCATCTGGCAAATCTCCAAATCTGCCCTGCGCCAAATACATCTCCAAGCACTTGTAATTTGGGCACTCATCTGACAAAAACTTCCTTTGCATTGTCTCTCCTTAAATTCGAAGCTATTACACAACAAACGAAACGGTTAAAGCCAAGTGATAACGAAAGCCAGGCGTAGACCTACTTTTTTCGGCTTATTTTCGCCAATAATGGCGTAGCGCTACCATACCCAATCCGAGCGTAAACATCACGGTAATAACTCGAAATTTCGCATTTTTTTAGACAACAAAAAGCCCCGCAGACGTTAATCTACGGGGCTTTTAAGAGTGGAGGCCGAGGTCGGAATCGAACCGGCGTAGGCGGATTTGCAATCCGCTGCATAACCATTTTGCTACTCGGCCTCAAACGATCAATGCCCTTGTTGCTGACATTCACCGCATACAAACTTGAGTGGGGCTATGTGAAGCCTGCCTCTACTCTAACTCATTGAATACATTGAAGTTTTTAATGCTTCGTTGCGTTCGATGGGCGCCATTATGTACTCATTTGCCTAGGCCTGCAACCCCTTGATTTCAAAAAATATTCTGCCTTGGCATCAAGGGGTTGCGCCTCCGCCCTACTCCTTCACCGTATGGATTTGATACTGCGGGTCGGCCTTGATCTGGGCCTCGGTGAAGGGCAATGGGCGCAGTTTTTTCTCGGAGAAGGCTTGGGTCTGGTCCTTTGAGTTGGCGGATGCAGGGTCGCTGGACTCGGAGAAGGCCAGTACGCCGACCGCGTTGGGGCCTTTGTCGTCGAAGCTGACGATTTGCAGGTAGCTGGTGCCGCTGATGACTTCGCGTTTGCCGTCGGCGCGGGGCACGGTTTGCATGGCGTTGTAGACGCCGAGTTCTTGAGGACCGCCGTGGATGGGGGTTTGGCCAGAGACTTGGATATCGCCCCAACGGGTCTGCCCCAGTTTGTTGACCTCAGCGCTGGAGGCTAGCATGGCTTCGCGCAATGCCTTGGCGACCGGGGCGCGGTCGATGGCGAGGCCGCTAGGGGTGGTCAGGGGATGGGCCGGATCGAAGGCCACGCGCCAGGCGTCGGGGATTTGCTGCAGGTGTTGCATCAGGTTGATGAAGTGCACCAGGCCCACGCCGCTGTCGAGGTTGGCGCGCTGGTCCCAGTTTTTCAGGCTGGTGCACAGCGGTTGCAGTGCAGCGGCATCGGCCCCGAGGTTTTTGGCGCAGAACGCCAGCAGGTCGGGCATGACTTGGCCCGCCAGATACACCTCGTTGTCCATGACCATGTCTTGCAGGTCGGTGACGCTGATCGGCTGCTTCTCAAGGGCTTGCAGGCGCTGGAGCGCGAAGCGCGCACGCGGGCCGAGGCCGATGTTGTCCTGGCTGATCACCGGCGAAAAGCCCCTTAGCGGCGCCTTGGGGTTGGCCATCCAGGCGGAATCGTTGGAGTGTTGCACGTAGTCGCCGCGTTGCAACTGGGGCAACTGGTCGGCCGGGAAGATACCCGGCTGGGCCGCGCGCGGGTCGATGTCCCAGGCACAGGCGCTGTGGGCGCCGTCGAGCACGATCATTTGCAGGCCGGCCCGTGGGTCGCTGCATGTTGCCAGTTTGGCGGCGCTGACGTTGGGCACCACCGACAGGTTCATGTACAGGCTCTGGCCCTGGTCATCGGCGGCCAGGGTGTTGACCCAGGGGATGCCTTGCAGGGTATGCACTGAGGTTTGCAGCTCCTTGAGGCTACCGGCGCGGTTCATGGCGTACCACTGTTGCAGCACCCGGTCGTTGCCCAGGTTGGCGTCCCTCAGACTGAAGGCGTAGCGGCTGTCCCAGTCGAGCTTGCCCGGCCATTGCACTACGGGGCCAAACTGCGAACTGTAGACGTTGTGGGTCACCGCCTTGAGGCTGCCGTCGGCTTGCTTGACCTGTACCGTAACGGCCGTTTTATCCAGGGGCACGGATTTGCCGTCCAGCAGGTAACGGGTGGCGTCCTTGGGGTCGAGGGTCAGGCGGTACAGGGTGAAATGCTTGGAGGTGTCGACGGTGTGGGTCCACGCCACATGCTGGTTGAAGCCGATGTTCACCACGGGCAGCCCTGGCAATGCGGCGCCCATCACATCCAACTGGCCAGGGATGGTCAGGTGCATCTGGTAAAAACGCATGCCGCCCACCCAAGGAAAATGCGGGTTGGCCAGCAGCATGCCACGGCCATTGAATGAGCGGTCACGGCCCACGGCAACGGCATTGCTGCCTCGGTCCAGCGTGAAGCGTTGTTGGTTGGCTGCGGCCAGTGCAAAGGCTTTGGCGTTGGATTGGACACCGGCGGTGGCTTGGGGGGGTGCAGCCCCGACTAAGGCTTCGGCGAATTGGCCGACGCCCCCTTCCACCAATAGCCTACGGGTCAACTTGACCAAGTCTTCCACTACCAAGGGGCGTACCCACGCGGCCTGGCACTGTGCGGGTGCACCCTGCTCCTTGAGGTAACGGTTGTAGCCGGCCACATACCCTTCGAGGCGCTGTTGCATCTGCGGGGTCTGGGCTTTCCAGAATGCCGCCACTGCCTTGGGTGTGTTCAGCCAGTTGAAGAACACATCGCTGGCGAGGTTGTTGCGCTCTTCCAAGGTCGCCTGGTCCGGCCCGAAAAACCTGGCGCGCTGGCCATTGACCGTGGTCACCTCATTGGCCAACAGGCACAGGTTGTCCTGGGCATAGGCGTACCCCATACCCACCCCCAGGCCACGCTCGTCAACGGCGCGAATATGCGGCACGCCATAACTGGTACGCCGGATATCCGCCGACGCCTGCGTTACTTGTTCCCGTGCCGATACGGCCAGGCTCAACCCCAGCAACAGCCCTGCCACGCCCACTCTGGACAACCCGTTGGAAATAATCACGCCGACTCCACAGTCAAATTGAACACCCTCACAAGGGATGGTTACCCCACCGTAAGAACGCAGATCGACCGGAATAATTTAGCCGCACAAGGCTGTATATCGTCAGCGCTTGAAAGGTGACAAATCTGATACCGACAAATTTTCTACATTCATCGTTTCATGATTTGCGTCACTCGTTCGTCTTATTACTCAAGAGCACCATCTTTTCCTGATCAGGCTCTGAAAAGAAAAGGAGTTTTTGCATGTATAACCCGCAAGTGCCCACGGATGGACATTCAAAGGCCACCGATACCCACTATGGCAATAGCACACAAGCGTTCGGCAACGCGCCCGAACAGCAAGGCAACCAGCGCATCCGCCATTTGCTCAAGTGCTTCGGTTTGCGCACCAGCCTGATTCGGCTGAAGGTCATCGACGCCCTCCTCACCGCTGCCGACAACCAGCGCAGCCTCGGGGTACGCGGCGTGCACAGCCACCTGCTGGAGCTGGGCATTCCGTTGTCGTTTCTCAGCGTGCGCGAGGTACTCAAGCGTCTATGCAGCGAGGGCGTCATCACCCTGAACGCCGACAAGAGCTACAGCCTCCATGAAGAGGCTGCCAAGGTACTCGAAGGTCGTGCCTGACTGACACGCGTCAGAAGTTAGGCTTGACCTTGCGGCGCATGATGCCGTTGATCACCACGACGACCACGGCAATCGCGATGGCCAGGTACTGGAAGGTTTTCTCGCTGATCACGCCAGTGTTCTGCAGATAAGACAGGCCAAACATCGCGCCCAGTACAGCCAGGGCAATCAGAAGCGAGTATTTCAAGCGTTGCTTTTGGGTCATGACGAATTCCTGGACCTGAAGGATGTATCCACTGTGTATCGCCGCGCATGCCAAGCACATACCCAATTACGGGGATGGCACGGCGTCGGCGGGGTCTTATGTTACAGGCGATGAACGGATTTGGCTTGTCCTACGCCTGACAGACCTTTGAAGCCCCTTGGAGAATTGTGAAATGCTTCGACGACTCATCCTGCTGGTTCCCTTGATGATCATGCTGAGCCTGGGCGGTTGTTTCTTCTTCCCCCGCGGCGGTGGCTGGCATGATCGCCACGATGATGGCGGCCGAGGTTACGAACGTCGCTGATCCCCTCGCAGTACTCCGCCCTAACGACCTGCCCCTGCGTGCTCACCGTGTGCAGCAAGCTCACTTTCCTCGTGTTGCTGCACCGACGCGGTACATATTCGTTAATAACATTCCCCGGGCGCCTTCGGAACCTTCCGACGCTCTCACCCCAATTATTCGAGGCCCAAACAAGGAAGAATCATCCCTCGGATTATCATCAGGACGCGTGGGCCAATGCCATTGGAATAACTCACTTGATTTCAGGTATCGCCCACCATCGCCTGCGCCGAAACGTCTCCAGCGATGAAATCGCCCCCCCTTCCCACACCCGGCCGATGCCAGGGACGGCCCAGACGACAACCGTTCCAGACGTGGATGCCATCACGCCGGCCAGCGCGATTCGTTCTGACCTGATCAAGGGCCTTCAAATAACTGATCAACGTTTGTTGCTCAATCAATACCAACAACTCAACCAAGACATCCAGGCACTGCTGCTGCGCCAGCCGACGCTCAGCAGCGTTATCGAGCAGCAATTGAACCGCAGCTTCGGCACTACACCGCCTGTAGACGCCTCGTCACTGTATGTGCATCGCTATCACACTGATGAACACGGCCAACGCACATTGATCTCGGTGCAGAGCATCACCGAAGCCCTGTTCAATGCACTGCGCCAGCTCAAGGCACCTCCCGACGCCCAGGCCTCGACCAGTACCGCCAGCACAGAGGTCGGCTTCTACACCAGCGCCTCGCCAAGCGAAAGCAGCCAGCAATTGCACACTCGCGACACCCTCCTTTCGATTGCACAAACCATCGAAAAAGAACTGCCCCTGAGCCTTTCCCGATTCTGGACCGAGCCACGCACAGGCGAACCCAACCCCGAGTCACCCCAGAACGAATTGCTCGGTATCCACCGGGAGATGCTATCCACCCTGGCCGCCTTGGGCGTGGAAGACGGTGCGTTAACGCCCGCCGCCAAATCATTGATCGACAAGGCGCTTGAGTATCCAACCCTGCAGGCTCGGGAAGGCGCGATGAAGGATGGTGAAAGGCCCGGTGTCTACCCGCTCAAATTGGATACGCCAAGCCCAGAGGGCAGCCTGCTGGCAGGGGCCTTCCTGATCACCAGCAGCGATGGATCGTCGGCGACACGCCCATTCAATAGCGCACAGACAGACCGAACCTTACTTCCTGGCCAACAGCAAGGGCTGACGGTGCTTTACACACCTCGCGATGGCTACGAAACATTCGACAGCCCGGCCAAGGCACTTGCGACCTTGCGTCAACGCATTAACGACGACCCCGAGGCCGCAGCGCAGCTACTGCAGAGTGTGCCGGTGGAGGTTCAAAACGGCTTGAAGGATGACTGGAAAAACCACTTGAGCCAGGACCTCTCCCCAGTGACCTGCGACGTCATTGCCACAGGCGTGCCGCAGTTGCTGGAGCGCCAGCGGCATCAGGTGAGCAACGCACTGCAAGCGTTGTATGAGTCGAACAACGTTGAACCGACGCTTGTCGACCCCTGGGGGCATCTACTGACTGAGATGGGCCTGCCTGAGGCTGCCGACCTGGGACCGCATTTCGACGGCAACAGCGCCCTGTTGGCGCGTGCGCAATGGCTGGACGAGCGGGCGAACAGCCTCGACGCGCGCCAGGCACTGGATCAAAGCCTGGGTGATCAGAAAAACTGGCGATACCTGGCGCAAAAACTCAACGAGTCTGCCCAGGCCTTGCCGCAAAGCCCAACAGAACGTGAGGTGTCGGCCCTGCTGAAAAAAACGCCGATGAATATCGCGCCAGACTCGGCCCATTACCAAGCCTATATACGGACACCTGGTATGTCCGTAAGCCTCGAAGCCTTCCTGCTTGAAAACGGCTTGCCATTGCCCAAAACCGTGGACGACTTGCTGGCCTTGGCGCAAAGCGCAAAAGCACGCGCACAGCAACACCCCATGGGCAACTTCGCAGGAGGCCTGTCCTGGCCGATCCCCTTGGATGTCAACCAACAAGACACGCTGCGCACGGCCGCCGTCGAACATGCCAGCAGCGATCCCGACTTACCGCAGGAGAATCCCAAGCGCGGCGTACTGGAACATCTGGGTAGAAACCTGAGTTTCTCCGAGCAGGCACTGGCGGACCCGGTCAAGGTGCTCGAAACCCTGATCAGCTCCAAGGATGGCCAGGCTCTAGGCCAAGCCATGCAAACCAAAATGAATGGTATCGCCACCAACACCAGCGTAAACGACTATGCGCTGGCGGCGATCCAATTGATGCTGGATCCCGAGTCGTTGACGGCGCCTGTGCGAAACCATGTGGCAGGTTTCGACCTGGCGCAGAAAAGTCATTGGGGCAAACCGCTTTCGACCATCACCAACAGCCTGCGCCAACACTTGATTGACACGGGGCGCGAATCCCCTGAGCTCGCTGACGCGGCCGCACATCTGTTACTCAGACGCACGGCGCCGCAATTGCTGGTCAAGAACATTCCTGATTCGGTAGTTTACGGCAGCGCCGCGTGGGCGAACCTTTGCATTGCAGTAGCCGCCATTGAAGCCAAGACTCCAGGCCGCGTGGCCGCCCTGTCTTATGCCGAAGTGATGATCACCGCCGACACTGCTGGCGCCGTGCCCGCCTCTGCGCAAGCCGCAGTGATGTTGGATTGGGCCGTGGCCAATGACATTCTTCCAGCGAAAGACGATGCCCTGTATGAGCCAGCCGACCTGGAAAAAGCCCAGGCGCTGTTCAAAGCACAACTCGATAAGCTGATAGAAGCCTCATCGCTCATCGGCGGGAGTTTTCCAAGCCGTAAACAAATGGCGCTGGACCTGCTCGTGAAGACATTCGGCCCCGGCATGGACTTCGAGCTCAAGATGTTCTCCAGATACAATGGCGATACGCCCAGCGCGCCGCGCTCACTGGTGGAAATCGTCATGGAAGAACTGGTCATGGAGGGTCGCTGGGTACTCACGAAAGAAAATACCGGCGTGGACCTTGATGCGGTCATTGCCTTCACCCACAGTGCGCCATTCAATATTCAACGAGCGTTTGAGGATGCCTTTTCTACCGCCTTGGACAATCATAAGACCGCTAAAAAAACAGCTCTCCTCAACGCACTCGGCAACCTGCCGCCCGAAGACAGAAAAAACTTGACCCAGGGCAAGCTCAATTATTTTCAAGAAAAAAGTTACAAGGTGGGCATGATCCCTTTCGAAGGCGACACCTTGTTTCACACCAACCCTACCGTACTGGTCACCGCGCAAAACAATGGACAAACAACCACCTATGAGTTCGATACGGTAAACGGCGTTATCCGAAGCCGGGGCAACAGAAAAACACCGGCGGCCCCTGTCAAGTTCTCCAACGAGATAATCAGGGAAGAGCCATTTTATCCGGACAGAGACAAGGTCAAGATCGTTGACAGCGGGCAATCGATTCTCGCAAGTATCCCGGCCAACCCTGTGCCGTTTTCATGGATTGACCTGGATGATTTGAAGGAAAGCAAGCTGGATCGCGAACAGCCTTCCACGGCACCCCAGCCGTATATGTTCCTGAACCCACGCACTCACCATATCGCCGACTCCGTGCTCAAGGCGTTGGACCTGGATAATCCCACCATCAAAAAAGCCGCTGCGGGGACCACGACCTTTGAGCGTAATCATGAAAAGCTGACGAACTTCAAAGAGTTTTTGCTCAACCTTATTCCCTTCCGTTCCGCAATCGTCAATTTCATGGACGGCAACTACGGCGAGGGGATCACTGACGTCACCTTGGATATTTTCGGTTTGGTCACCGCCGGCATCGGCCTGGCGGCCAAGCTAGGTAAAGTGCTAGGTGCAACTGCATCGGCGGCGAGCAAGGCACTCAAGGTGACGAAAGTCATGGTGCCGTCCCTGCTCAAGGAGTTGAACCCCTTGAACGGCGTGGGCGATCTGCTAAAAGGCGCGGGCAAAATCACTTATGAAGGCGCAGAAGCGTTAGCTGGCGCGGTGGGTTCCCTCAAGGGCAGCGCAAACCGCGATGCGCTGATCCGCGCCGCAAACCGCTATGAGGCCGCTGCAACGGGGACCCTCAAGGTGGGCGAACAGGTGGTGCACGGCTCTGCCGTCAAGCACAACGGTAAATGGTACGCCTACGACGCAACAACACAGAAGCCCTATGGAGCGGCCATAGAGTTTTCTCCAGTCGATCTACTGATGCCGCCTTCGCCTAACCTGAGTGTCACAGGCAGCCGCACGGGGGTACGTCATAATCCACTGAGCAGAGCGTCCCGTCCCAGCAAGCCTGTCGCCAGAGTCCCCTTGCCCGACGACGAATACGCGACAAGCCGAAAAACCAATGGCGCTCTCATCCTTGATCATTTCACTCCCAATAGAATTCGGGCCACTCGTGAGAAGTTCACGCTGGAGAAAAGTGGTTACTTTCAAGACGCGGCAAAAGGCAAGACCCCACCCCCTGCTGCTATTCCCGATATCAAGGATGCCCTAACGCCCAACCAAACGTTTGAGAAAGCGTTGAAGGAAACCGATGTGCTGGTGCTGGGAGAGAACCACAATGAAATTGCGAGCCTGATTGCGATGCGCGATGGGATGAAAACATTCAAAGAAAATGGCGTGACCGCCATCTACTTGGAAGGTGTGACACTCGACCCGTCCGGCCTGCCAGACTACCGCTCGTTCCTAAACTCTGTACGGCAAAGACCCGGGGGCGAGAAAATCTTTGAAGAGTTGCAACTGGAGGCCGATAAGTGGGGAATAGAATTAATGCCGCTGGAGCATGTGTATCTGACACGGCACTCAGACACCCCTGGTTATTTCAAGGGTCTGAGCACACTTCCAAAAGACTCCCCCGCCTATGCCGCGTTGTCCCGGCAGCGTCTTGAGGAAGTCAATTATTACGGTGCCAGGCAAGTCATGAAGAAAGAACTTGGAGGAAAAACTGTCGTTTTGGTCGGCCGCTCGCATATGAATACCGCCGAGGGTGTTCCTGGTATCGCTGAGTTAACCGGTGGCATCGGTATTGGCGTCTATCAAAAGTCCGATGTCGCGCAGAGTGTGGGGCGTAAGGCTGGTGTGCAGCGCGATACGTCCAAGAGAATCTCCGGCCGCGATGACACCGTGGGTGATTTGCAAATTGACATAAAAACATAAGTATCAGGTTAGCCGTTGGGGCAACACGCCCCAACGGGACACGCCGTTTACATCACATGGCGACCTTTCAGTGCTCACCCCCCATGCACCCACCGCCGATGCAACCAACGCGCAAACGCATCCAGCGCAAACCCCAGCACCCCGATCACCACCACCATCGCCATCAACTCCGAATACGCCAGGCGATCACGGGTGTCGAGGATGTAATACCCCAGTCCCGCACTGACCCCGAGCATTTCGCAGGGCACCAGCACGATCCACAGGATGCCGATGGCCAGGCGCACGCCGGTCAGCACATGTCCGACGACGCCAGGAATGATTACCCGACGCAATGTCTCCCAACGCGTGGCGCTCAAGCTCTTGCTCAACTGCAACCAGCGCGGGTCGAGCTGACGCACGCCCGCTGCGGTGTTGAGCATGATCGGCCAGACAGCGGCAAAGGCCAGCAGGAAGTAGATAGGCTGGTCGCCCACACCCATCAGCATCACCACGATCGGCATCCACGATAGTGGCGAAATCATCCGCAAAAACTGGAACGCCGGCGTGGTCGCCGCCTCCAGGTTACGCGAACTGCCCACCAGCAACCCGAGGGGTACGCCTACCAACAACGCGATAAACAGCCCGACGAAAATACGCTTCAGGCTCACGGCGATATGTAGGTACAACTCAGCCCGCCCGAGCAATTCCCACAAGCTGCTGGCGGTGGCCGCCAGGGAAAAGCGCGCCGACAGGCCATCGGCCTCGCCGAACACTTTCACGCCCAGCCACCACAGCACCAACAAACCCGCCAAGCCACTCAGCCCCAGCCACCAGCCGGGGATTCTGCTGTTGTTCAAACGCCGATCTCCTCGTGCCGCTCATAACCGTCCGGCAAACCGAAGGTCTGCATGCCGCCCACGGCTTCGATCGCCTTGCGCACGAAACGGTCGTCCACCAGGTCCTTGGCTACGAAGGCTGGGTCGAGGTCCGCGAGGAACTTCTTGTCGCCTTCGATCAAGGTGTCCTTCAGGCGCCGCACCAGTTCTTCGGTGTAGCTGGGGAACGGGTACGGTTGAAAGTCGATGCGATGCTCGTCCCAGTTGGCATGCTGGATCGCGCCGTCGGCCACGTAGGTGGCGCGGTCGCTGGCCGCCGGCGCCAGGACTTTGCTCAACACCGGTTCAGCATGGGGCGTGTAACGGTTCGGGCCATCCTTGGACAGCAGCTTCACCGCCTCTTCGCGGTTGTCGCGGGTCCATACCTGGGCCTTGACGATGGCGTTCACCACCTTCTGCGACCACTCCGGGCGATTGGTCAGATCGTGTTCGTGCATGAATACCACACAGCACGCGTGGTTGCGCCACACGTCACCCGTGAAGCGCTGCACGCGACCGACCTTGAGGTTTTCTGCCAAGGCATTGAACGGCTCGGCGACGATGTAGCCATCGATGCGTTTGCTGGCCAAAGCCGGAGGCATGTCCGAGGGCGGCAACACGATCAGGTTGACCTCATTGGCGGCAATCGAACTGCCGGTGGCGCGAGTGACCGGGGTGAGGCCGTTGTCGCGGAACAGTTGCTGCACCACCACGTTATGGATCGAGTACCAGAACGGAATCGCCACCGACTTGCCGCCCAGTTGCTTCACGTCGGTAATGCCAGGGGATACGGTCAAGCCCGAACCGCCCACATGGTTCCACGCCACCACTTTGGCCGGCACCTTACTGCCGTAGCGCGCCCATACGGTCATTGGCGACAGCAGGTGTATCACGTTGACTTGGCCGGAGATAAACGCCTCGATCACCTGGGCCCAGCTACGCAACAACACCGGGCGCTCGGCCTTGATGCCTTCGGCTTCGAACAGGCCGTTGTTGTGGGCAACCAGCAGTGGCGTGGCGTCAGTGATGGGCAAGTAGCCGATGCGGACCGGCGCGTCGGGCTCATTGGCGGCGCGCGCCTGCAGGCTGCTCAACAGAGGCAAGGCGCCCGCGGCACTGAGCACGGCAGAGAGTTTGAGAAAGTCACGGCGCGAGTGGGTCAGGTCATCCAGACACATGGGTAAACTCCTGTTGTTCAAGGGGGTTGGGTTGAGGGCGGCTCGCCTGCCGTAAGGTTTTCAAAATCTCGATACGCAGCGCGCCAATGGCCTCGACCTGCTCTTCCCGAGGGTGCGGCAGGTCGATAGCCCACTCGCCCAACGTCCGCGCCGGGCGGTTACCCAGTAGCAGGATGCGGTCCGACAATAACAGCGCTTCGTCGATGTCGTGGGTGATCAAGACGGCCGCCGAGCCTTGCTCACGATTGACCTTGAGCAACAGGTGCTGCATATCGGCGCGAGTCACTTCATCCAGCGCGCCGAAGGGCTCGTCGAGCAACAACACTTGGGGCTGACGCGCCAGGCAGCGAGCCAATGCCGTGCGCTGGGCCATGCCACCGGACAATTGCGCCGGGAACTGCTGGCGCGCAGGTTCCAGCCCTACCGCTGCAATGGCGTGGTCAACACGACGGTGGCGTTCTTCAACACTCAAGTGCGGTTGGCGAGCGAAATCCAGACCGAAGGCAACGTTTTTTTCCAGGGTCAGCCAAGGCAACAGGCTCGGGTCTTGAAAAGCCACCACCACACGCGGATGCGGGCCGCTCAACGGCTCGCCCAAAACCTGCACGCGGCCAGCCTGAGGCGCCTGCAAGCCGGCCAGCACCCGCAGCAGGCTGGATTTGCCCACGCCGCTCGGGCCCAGGATCGACACCACTTCACCCGGTTGCAAGTGCAAGTCGAAGCCTTGCAACACCGGCCCGCTGCCATACCCCAGGCAAATGCCCTGGGCCGTCAATACCGCCTGGCTCATAGATTGGCCTGGCGGTGTAGCTCGGTGCGCAGTTGCACCAGGCTGGGCGTCACGATCGGCACAAAGGCCGACTCGCGCCAGCGCCGGGCAAAGCCGCTGCCGTGGGCGGTCAGGTAAGCCTTGCCCCCGCTGGCTTGCAGTTCAAGCTGGACAGCGCTGGCGGCGGTTTCAGCCAGGGCGATACGCAGCTTGAACAGCGGTATGGGCTCGGCGGTAAAGCGCCCGGCCAACAGCCCGCTTTTAAGCTCGCTAACCAGATGATCCAGCGTCACGCGCAGGGCTTCCAACTCGTCGCGCAACACGGTACGACTGGCGCCCAAATGGTGGGCTACTTCAGCCAGGGAACGCCGCGCCAAACCAATCGACATGCCGCACTGCAAGCCCAGAAACGCCGGGCGTACCGCCGGTAAAAACGTGCGCGCATCCTCGTGCAACAACCACTCGCGACTCAGCTCCACACCTTCCAGGCCAAGCGCTGCGGTGTTGCTCGATTGCAGCCCGAGCAGCTCCAGGTCGCGGGAGCGCTGCAACCCGGCCACCGAATCCGGAATCGCCAGGATAAATGGCGCGCCGCCCCCTGCATGCTCGATGGCCGCCGCAGCGACAAAGCCGTTCTTGCGCAAATTGGTCACCCAATGCAGGCGACCGTTGAGGGTCCAACCGTGGTCGTTGGGCTCGGCGCTGATCTGCAACGTCTCGATACCCGACAGGAACTTCATCGCATTCGACAGCCCAGTGGCGCCGGCCAACTTGCCGCTGAGCAGGTCAGGCATCAGTTGCTCGCGCAGGCGCTGATTGGGGCTCTGCAGTAAGTACTCGATAAACGAGCGTTGGCCCCAGCACACAAACGCCGCCGCCAGGGAATGGCTGGCCACATTGGCGATGGCCTCGACCGCACCCGCCACATCACCGCCCAGGCCGCCCAGTTGGGTGGGCACACCGATTTTCAGAATATTGGCTTCTGCCAGCCGCGGCAGCACTTCCTGTGGATCGCAACTGCCCACGTCCAGGGCCTGCGCTTGAACATCGAGCCAACGGCTCAAGATTGGGTCAAGCATTCATGTTTCTCCTTTTACAGCAGGTGGGCCAACGCCAAATCAGTTGGCCGGTTTTTCCCAACGGTATTGCGCCAGCTCCGGGTTCAGCGGGGTGCGGGCAAACACGTTGGCGAAGTTGCACAAGGTTGCCAGGCTGACACCCAGGATGACTTCCAGCGCGTGGCCGTCGGTGTAGCCGGCGGCGCGGAACGCCTCAAAGCCCGCATCACTCACATCCCCACGGGTGGCGATCACTTCACGGGTAAACGCGGCGAGTGTCTCATAGCGCGCATCAGGCAACTCACCCCGGCGGCGCAGGGCCTCGATCACCGCCTCAGGCAACTTGGCTTTGTTGCGGGCAACCGCAGTGTGGCCAGCCACGCAGAAATCACAACCGTGGGTAGTGGCGGCAATCAGTTGCACCACTTCACGGTCGGCCAGGCTCAGCTCGGCCTTGGCATTCAAGCCGGAGACGGTGATGTAGGTTTCCAGCGCAGCCGGTGCGTTGGCCAGCACCCCCAGCAGGTTAGGAATAAAACCCGAGCCTTTGAGCGCGTTTTCCAGGAAGGGTTTGGCGGCTTCCGGGGCGGTTTCAGGGGTGAGCAACGGTACACGGGACATGGAGTGGACTCCTGTTGGGTTTGAATGCCCCAGTCTGTTGGTTCTAAAAAAAGCGCTCAATAGGCTAAAGTAGCGATTACTTGCTCTTGAGTCTTTCCATTAGATGAATTCGTCCGATGTACTTGTCGATTGGTTATTAGATAGCCTCGAACTCAACACCAGTTTGTTTCACGTCGGCCGCTATTGCGGTGACTGGCACGCGAGCACCCACGGCCTGGCACAGGCGAGCTTCCATTTGATTGTGCAAGGCGAATGCTGGCTGCATATCGACGGCGATCCAAGGCCACAACACCTGAATAATGGTGACGCGGTGTTTCTGCTGCGTGACTTTGCCTTTCGCCTGTCCGGCCAACCCACGGCAGCCGGCGCCCAGGAGTGCCCACGCCGGGCGATGCTGCCCCTCGACAGCACGGCCACCGACGGTGTGGGATTAGTCTGCGGTTTCTTTCACTTTCAATCCGGCTTGTCGACACTGATCGTAGACACCCTGCCCAGCTGGATCATCCTGCGCGCCGGCGACCCGTCGCTGACGGCTGCACGCAACCTGTTCGAATTGATCCTGCACGAATGCGCACGCACGCCAGCGCCCTCTTCCGCGCTGCTGGAGCGCCTGTGCCACCTGCTGTTCCTGTATGTATTGCGCCAGCAAGTACTCGACAACACTGAGCTTGGCGGCCTGGCGGCGCTGGGCCGGGCACCTGCGTTTGCGCATTTGCTGGAGCAATTGATCGCCCGCCCGGCCGAGCCCTGGAGCCTGGAAAGCATGGCGGCCTGTACCGGGTTGTCGCGCTCGGCGTTTTTCAAGCGCTTCAGCGAATTGTGCGGGCAGTCACCCGGGCAAGTACTGCTGATGATCCGCATGCGCCACGCCTGTGGGTTGCTCAAGGCGGACCAGACCGTGGCCGAGGTTTCGCTGGCGGCCGGGTATCAGTCGGTGGCGGCGTTTACCCGAGCCTTTCATAGAGTCACCGGGCAACAGCCTGGCGCCTATCGCAGGGCGCAAGCCTAGCCTTGTAGACCGGTGCCGGGCCGGGCGCACAACTGCACCAGCCAATCGACAAACACCCGCACCCGCTGCGACAACTGCCGATGGGGCGGGTATAACGCAGTCAGCGCCATTTTCGGCACTGCCACCTCCGGCAGCACCTGCACCAGCGTGCCCTCGGCCAGTTGGCGCAGGGCGTGATAACGAGGTGCCTGGATCAGCCCGTAGCCGGCTTCGCACGCAGCGAAGTAGCCGGCGGAGCTGTTCACGGCAACCACCTTCGGCAGGTTGACCGGGCGCAACTCAGTGCCCAGCAGAAATTCCAGGCCAAACCGTTTACCGCTGGCACTGGAAACATACTCGATCATTTGGTGACCCGCCAACTGCTCCAGGCAAGTGGGCGTGCCCATGTGCTCAAGGTACGCGGGGCTGGCCAGGGTCAGTTGTTCCATCATCGCCAAGGGCCGCGCCACCAGCGATTCGTCCAAGGCCGGGCCACCGCGCAACACACAATCGACGCCTTCGCGAATCAAATCCACTGGCCGGTCATTGAAGCCGATCTCCAACTCGATCTGTGGGTACAACGCGGTGAACGTTGGCAAAGCCGGAATCACAATCAAGCTCCCAATGCCTGAGGGCATATCGATGCTCAATGTGCCCCGGGGGTTCTGGCGCCGCGTGGAGAACACCGCCTCGGTTTCCTCCAGGTCGGTCAGCAATTGCACGCAACGTTGGTAGTACGCCGTGCCATCCAGGGTCGGGCTGACGTGGCGCGTGGTGCGCTGCAGCAGTTGCACGCCGAGATGGGCCTCCAGTTGCTTGATCAGAATTGTCACGGAGGCGCGTGGCAATTGCAGGCTGTCGGCGGCCTTGGCAAACCCGCCCAACTCGACAATCCGAGTGAAAACGCGCATGGCGTTAAAACGATCCAAGAGAATGCTCCTGTGAGGATTGTTTAGAAATCACGAACGGTGATAGCACTTTTAGCGGGTTTATCTGCATTTTTTCAAGGGTAACAATGGCCCCTCATCACAAGGAGTTTCCCTATGCGCACTCGACAACTCGGTAAAAACGGCCCGCATGTGTCTGCCATTGGCCTTGGTTGCATGGGCATGACCGATTTCTACACGCCCGGCACCGATACCACCGAAGCCACCGCAACCTTGCACCGCGCCCTGGAGCTGGGCGTCAACTTTCTCGATACCGCTGACATGTACGGCCCGCACACCAATGAGCAATTGATCGGCAAGGCCATTGTCGGCAGGCGTGACCAGGTCTTCCTGGCCAGCAAATTCGGGATCGTGCGCGACCCTGCCAACCCAGTAGTACGCGGGGTAAATGGCCGGCCCGACTATATCCGCAATGCCATCGACGGCACCTTGCAACGCCTGGGGGTGGATACGCTGGACCTGTACTACCAGCACCGTATCGACCCCGACGTGGCCATCGAAGAAACCGTCGGCGCCATGGCCGACCTGGTGAAACAGGGCAAAGTGCGCTATCTGGGCCTGAGCGAGGCATCTGCCCCTACCCTGGAGCGGGCGCATAAGGTCCATCCCATCAGCGCCCTGCAAAGCGAATATTCGCTGTGGAGCCGCGACCAGCAAGACAATGGCTGCCTCGCTGCCTGCCAGCGCCTGGGCATCGCGTTTGTGCCTTACAGCCCGCTGGGCCGAGGCTTTCTCACCGGCGCCTTGAAGAGCCCGGATGATTTCGGCGCCGATGATTACCGACGCTTCAGCCCGCGCTTTCAGGGTGAAAACTTTGCGAAAAACCTGCGGCTGGTAGAACAGGTCAAGACCCTGGCGGCAGACAAAGGTGTCACCGCCGGGCAACTGGCGCTGGCCTGGGTATTGGCCCAGGGCGATTACATCATCCCGATTCCCGGCACCAAGCGGCGTACCTATCTGCAAGAGAATGTGGAGGCGCTGTCGATTTCTCTCAGCGCGGACGAACTGGCTGCGCTGGATGCAATCTTCCCTGCCGATGCAACCGCAGGCCTGCGTTATCCCAAGGAAGTGCTGGCCATGCTGGATATCTAGTGCCTGCTGGAAACCCTTGTCCGGGCCGTTCTCAGCGGGATTGACGAACGGCCTGCCGACGCCCGTGCAAAGCGCGGGCGTCAGGCTATCCTCACAGCTCCTAGTGTATAAACCGCCACACAGGAGGTGTGTCATGCACGCGACTGAGCATTCGGTCCGCTTGGAGCAGATCAGTCAGGAACGCTTCATCCACACGCCGATCGAGGCGGTTTATGACTATGTGACCCAGCCCGACCGCTGGCACGAGTGGCACCCCACCTCCCTTAGCGCCGACACCGGCACCACCGGTTCATTGCCGGTCGGCACGCGCTTTACCGAAATCATCGACCTGCTGGGCATACGCGTCCCCATGAGTTACCGCGTACAAATCGCCCGCCGCCCCAGCGAGTTCAAAACCGTGTTCACCTCCCTGGCGGTTGACGGTTCCATCCATTACTACTTGCGCACTCATCAGGGTGGCACGCTGTTCAAGCGGGTGCTGACCTACGAGACCGAACTGCAACTGGCGTCTTTGCATGAACGCATGGTCGCGCTGTCGGCGATTGCGTTGGACCGGCTCAAGCAGCGGCTGGAAAATCAGGGTTTCGTATAATTTAGAAACATTACCACGGCGTCACATTGCAAACATGCCTGCAAAAGCAGGGAGAATGCCCGGCTTATTGCCGCGCCTTCAGTGAGACCCCACGATGAAAACCCCATTGCGATTGGCCCTGCTCAGTGCCCTGTTGACCACCACCCTGGCCCAGGCCGCCGAGTTGATCCCCATCGACGTCCACCGCGACGCCAACTGCGGCTGCTGCAAAAAGTGGATCAGCCACTTGGAGAGCAACGGTTTCAAGGTCAACGACCATGTTGAAGCCGACATGAGCGCGGTGAAACAACGCCTGGGCGTGGCGCCACGCCTTGGCTCCTGCCACACCGCGGTCATCGACGGCAAATTCGTTGAAGGCCACGTACCCGCCGAGCAGGTCCTGGCTCTGCGCAAACGCAACGACCTGCTGGGCCTTGCCGCACCGGGCATGCCCTTGGGCTCGCCAGGCATGGAAGTGGCCGGACGCAGCGAGGCGTATCAAATCATTGGCCTGACCCGAGACGGCAAAGACGTAGTGGTAGCGCACTACCCGGCTCACTGACCGGTGTTGATGGGTTACCTGGGGCTGTTCGTCGCGGCATTTGGCGCCGCGACGTTATTGCCCCTGCAATCGGAAGCCGTGTTGGTGGGCCTGCTGCTCAGCGGGCATTACAACCTATGGCTGTTGCTGGGCATCGCCACCCTGGGTAACGTGCTGGGCTCGCTGGTCAATTGGCTGCTGGGGCGCTCGGTGGAACGCTTCAAGGAACGGCGCTGGTTCCCGGTCAGCGCCCGGCAATTGGACAAGGCTCGCAGCCATTACGCGCGCTGGGGGCATTGGACGTTGCTGTTCAGTTGGGTGCCGATTATCGGTGACCCGCTGACGTTGGTGGCTGGGGTGATGCGTGAGCCGTTGTGGCGTTTTCTACTGCTGGTAACCCTGGCGAAAAGCCTGCGGTATGGCGTACTCGCAGCACTGACGTTGCAGTGGGCGTTAATCCCCCGTTAATCGCGAGCAAAGAGCATCCGGGCATCTGTCTCGGAGCCAAAACCCATGCCTTTTATCCGTACATTGTGCGTAGCCGGTTTGTTTTCGGTCAGCGCGGCGCCCGTGTTAGCTGACACCTACGGTCCTGAGTTGCAGGGCTTTGCATACCCCTACCCTTTGAATCATTTTGTCTTCCAATCCCAAGGCAAATCCCTGCAAATGGGCTACATGGACGTCCCCGCCACTGGTACTCCAAACGGTCGCAGCGTGGTGCTGATGCACGGCAAAAACTTCTGCGGCGCCACCTGGGAGGGTTCGATCAAGGCGCTGAGTGACGCCGGTTACCGCGTCATCGCCCCAGACCAGATCGGTTTCTGCACCTCCAGCAAGCCGGACCACTACCAGTACAGCTTCCAGCAACTGGCGACCAACACCCATCAACTGCTGGAAAAGCTCGGCATCCAAAAGGCCACGATCATCGGCCATTCCACCGGCGGCATGCTCGCCACGCGCTATGCATTGATGTACCCCCAGCAAACCGAACAGCTTGGCCTCGTGAACCCCATCGGCCTGGAAGACTGGAAAGCCCTCGGCGTGCCTTACCAGAGCGTCGATCAGTGGTATCAGCGCGAGCTGAAACTGAGCGCCGAAGGTGTACGCAACTACGAGCGCACCACCTATTACGTCGGGCGCTGGAAGCCTGAATACGAGCGCTGGGTGGATATGCTCGTCGGGCTGAACAAAGGCCCGGGGCATCTGCAGGTTGCCTGGAACTCGGCGTTGATTTACGACATGATCTTCACCCAGCCGGTGTACTACGAATTCAAGGATCTGCAGGTGCCCACCTTGCTGCTGATCGGCACCAGCGACACCACTGCCATCGGCAAAGATGTGGCGCCGGCGGCGGTCAAGGCCAAAATCGGTCATTACGAGGTACTGGGCAAGCAGGTGGCCAAGCTGATTCCCCGCGCTACGTTGGTGGAGTTCCCCGGCCTGGGCCATGCGCCCCAGATGGAAGAGCCGGAACAGTTTCATAAAGCCCTGTTGCAGGGGTTGAAGGCCCTTTAATTCCCACTTTTGGAGGCACACGGGCATGTCGATACAGATCGCAGTGATGGATGATTGGCAGCACGTGGCTAGCGAGGTGGTGGATTGGTCGACGCTGGACAGCGTGGGCAAGGTGCATTTTCTCCACGACTATCCCGCCGATACCGCCACCATGGTCGAGCGCTTGAAAGGGTTCGAGGTGATTTGCCTTATGCGCGAACGCTCAACCTTTGACGAGGCGCTGCTGCAAGGGCTGCCCAAGCTCAAATTGCTCGTGACCGGCGGCATGCGCAATGCCGCCATCAACGTTCCCGCAGCCAAGGCCCTGGGCATCCAGGTGTGCGGCACCGACAGCTATAAACATGCCGCACCGGAGCTGACCTGGGCCCTGATCATGGCCTCCACCCGCAACCTGCTCGCCGAAGCCAACTCGCTGCGCGCGGGCGGATGGCAGGTCGGCCTGGGCGGCGATCTGCATGGCAAGACCTTGGGCATCCTGGGGCTGGGCAGCATTGGCCAGAAAGTCGCAAGGTTCGCCCAGGTCTTCGGCATGCGGGTGATTGCCTGGAGTGAAAACCTCACGCCCGAGCGAGCGGCTGAATCGGGGGCGACCTGGGTCAGCAAGCGCGAGCTGTTTGAACAGGCGGATATTCTGACCATCCACCTGGTGCTCAGCGATCGCAGCCGTGGCCTGGTGGATGCGCAAGCGTTGGGCTGGATGAAACCCACCGCGCGGCTGGTGAACACCGCACGCGGGCCGATTGTGGATGAGCAGGCGCTGGTGCAAGCGTTACGCAGCGGTCGGCTGGCCGGGGCGGCGCTGGATGTGTATGCCCAGGAGCCGCTGCCGGCTGACCATCCGTTTCGCCGCTTGCCTAATGTGCTGGCTACGCCACACGTGGGGTATGTGAGCGAGCAGAATTACCGGCAGTTCTATCAGCAGATGATTGAAGATATCCAAGCCTGGGCCAAGGGTGTGCCCATTCGCGGGCTCGCCTGACGCACCACTTTAGTGCGTTATTTCACCCTGTCTTTATGTAGGAGCGAGCTTGCTCGCGAAAAACGCCAACGATAACGCGGTCATTCTGGTTTTACTCGGCGGCCTTTGGTTTTTCGCGAGCAAGCTCGCTCCTACAGAGGCAGGGCGGTATATCGATAAAATTTTTTTGTCCTACAAAATCCGCATGAAAACCCAGCAGGTGCTGGGATCTGTCCTAGACTCATGACCGATGGGTCCGTTCCAAAACAAAAACCCCGCAAAAAATCTAAACTTTCGAAACCTGCCGCTGGTCAAGTTTTAGGTAAGGACGAGCGTACGCGCTTCAGGCCGAATGCCCGTTCATCCAATCTTTTAAAGCCGACATTGCAACTGGCATACGCCTTGCCAGCTTGTATAGCGCTTGTGTGCCTGGCCGCAGGATGCGGCCACTCGGAGCCAATGGCAGCGGGCCATTAGCCAACCAACAGATGGGAGTGCATTATGATCAGTGCCGCGGTAGATACTCAGGGAGAGCGTTTTAGTCAGCCGGTAGGAGGGCCAAAGTCGTTGGCCGACCTGCCCAACACTGTGCGGCCGGTCGTGAGTCAGAATCCGAATCGAAAGAAAGTCTTGTTTGTCACATCCGAGTTCGCGGACCTGGTGAAAACCGGTGGCCTGGGCGACGTATCCGCTGCCCTGCCCCGCGCTATGGCCCACCTGCATGATGTGCGCGTGCTGATTCCGGGTTACCCGCAAGTGATGGAAAGCGACAACCCGATTCATATCGTCGGTGAACTGGGCGGCCATGCCGCGTTGCCACCGTGCAAGATCGGGCGTATGGACCTTGCGGACGGCCTAGTCATCTATGTGCTGATCTGCCCCGAACTGTATGAGCGCGAAGGCACGCCCTACGGCGCGAACAACGGCCGCGACTGGCCGGACAACCATATCCGCTTCGCCCGCCTGGGCCTGGCTGCCGCCGACATGGCCGCCAACCTCGCGCAAATCCACTGGTGCCCAGACCTGGTGCACGCCCACGATTGGCCTGCGGGCCTGGCTCCGGCGTATATGCACTGGCGTGGGTCACGTACGCCAACCCTGTTCACCATTCATAACCTGGCCTACCAAGGCGTGGTCAGCCTGGCCTCGACGCCTGAGCTGGGCATTCCGCCCCACGCTCTGCAACAGGAAGGCATGGAGTTCTACGGCAAGATGTCGTTTCTCAAGGCGGGCATGGCGTATTCCAGCCATATCACCACCGTGAGCGCCACCTACGCCCAGGAGATCACCACCCCGGAATTCGGTTGTGGCCTGGATGGCTTCCTCGCCAGCAAGACCCAGCAAGGCCTGCTCAGCGGCATTCCCAACGGCATCGATGAGAGCTGGGAAACCTCCACCGACACACACCTGACCCACAACTTCAATATCGGCGACTGGGAAGGCAAGGCCATCAACGCCGCCCATGTTCGCGAGCTGTTTGAGCTGCAGCCATCGAGTGGCCCGCTGTTCGCCGTGGTGTCGCGCCTGGTTTACCAGAAAGGCCTGGACCTGACCGAAGCCGTTGCCAGTTTCATCGTCGAAAACGGCGGCCAGATTGCGATCATCGGCCGTGGCGAGCCGGAAGAAGAGCAGGCCATGCGCGAATTGGCACTGCGCTTCCCGGGCCAGGTGGGTGTACGCATTGGCTTCAACGAGACCGATGCGCGCCGCATGTTCGCCGGCAGCGATTTCCTGCTGATGCCATCGCGCTATGAGCCCTGCGGCCTGAGCCAGATGTATGCGCAACGCTTCGGCTCGTTGCCGGTGGCGCGTAACACAGGCGGGCTGGCGGACACCATTGAGGATGGCGTCACCGGGTTCCTGTTCAATGAATCCACCGTGCAAAGCTACGAAGAGGCGCTGCGCCGCGCCTTCAAGGTGTTCGCCTTCCCCGGTCTGCTCAATGCCATGCGCAGCCGTGCCATGACCCAGCCATTCAACTGGTGCCAGGCCGTGGAACCCTACGCCGAACTCTATGAACGACTGGTGGCCAAGGCCCTGGGGAAATCGAACAAGTAGCGACTGGAACAACTAAGGGAGGTCTTCATAGATGCCGTTACGGACTCTGGAAACCTGGCCCCACGGCGCAATCATGCTGGACGCGCACCGCACGCGCTTTGCGTTATGGGCGCCAGACGCATTTTATGTCAGCGTTGAATTGGAACAGGGTAAACCCATCGCCATGCTGCCCCAGGCCGGTGGTTGGTTCGAAGTCGAAGTCGCGTGCCCTGCTGGTACGCTTTACCGCTTTAATATCGATGGCGAAAACACGGTGCCCGACCCCGCTTCCAGGGCCCAGGCGCTGGATGTGCATGGTTGGAGCCGAGTGGTCGCCCCCCTCGCCCACCAATGGCGCCACACCCAGTGGCAAGGCCGCCCCTGGCACACGGCGGTGATCTACGAGCTCCACGTCGGCGCCATGGGCGGCTACGCTGCCGTGGAGAAACACCTGCCACGCCTGGTCGAACTGGGCGTCACCGCGATTGAATTAATGCCTTTGGCGCAATTTCCCGGCGAACGCAATTGGGGCTATGACGGCGTGCTGCCCTATGCGCCCCACGCCACCTACGGCACGCCCGAGCAACTCAAGCAACTGATCGACAGTGCCCACGGCCACGGTTTGGCCGTAATCCTCGATGTGGTCTACAACCACTTCGGCCCCGACGGCAATTACCTGGGCCAGTACGCCCAGGGGTTCTTCCAGGAGGACGTGCACACACCCTGGGGTGCCGGCATTGATTTCGAGCGCCGTGAAGTGCGGGATTTCTTCCTCGATAACGCCATGATGTGGCTGCTCGAATACCGCTTCGACGGCCTGCGCCTGGATGCCGTGCACGCCATCGATAACCCTGGGTTTCTGCAGGAGCTGGCCCAACGGGTACGCCAGCAGGTGGACGGCGGGCGCCACGTGTGGCTGATGCTGGAAAACGAGCTGAACCAGGCCAGCCTGTTGCAGCACGATTTCGACGCCCAATGGAATGATGACTTTCATAACGTGCTGCACGTATTGCTCACCGGTGAAACCGACGCCTACTACAGCGACTTTGCCGAGCAGCCCACCGCCAAGCTGGCGCGCTGCTTGGCCGAGGGGTTCATCTACCAGGGCGAGACGACACGCCATGGCCATGCTCGCGGCGAACCCAGTGCGGAACTGCCCCCCAGCGCCTTCGTCGCGTTCCTGCAGAACCACGACCAGGTCGGCAACCGCGCCCTGGGCGAGCGCCTGCACCAACTGTGTTCGCCCCAGGCCCTGAAAGCCGCGACCGCCCTGCTGTTGCTGTGCCCCATGATCCCGATGCTGTTCATGGGCGACGAAGTAAATGCCGCCGAGCCCTTCCTGTTTTTCACCGACCATCATGGCGAACTGGCCGAGGCCGTGCGTGAGGGGCGGCGCAATGAATTTGCCGACTTCGCGGCGTTTCACGACCCCGAGCAACGCCAGCGCATCCCCGACCCCAATGCGTTGCAAACCTTTTTGCAATCGGTGCCCTCCTTCGTCGAGAACGAACACACTCAGCTCTACCGTCACCTGCTGAGCCTGCGTCACGCGCACCTAGTGCCGCACTTGCCCGGCACTGTGGCGCTCGGCGCGCACGTGCTGGCTGACCATGCCGTCACCGCGTGCTGGCGTCTGGGCAACGGCCGTGTGCTGCAGATCGACCTGAACCTGAGTGAGCAGCCCCTGGACCATCCGGCACCCCACCCGATTATTTTCCAAACGCCTGCCCAGCAAGGTGCGCACTTACCGCCCTTGAGCGCACGCGTTTGCTTATCCCCTGTTGGAGACATTCTTTGAGCGAAGCGAACCTGGAAATTCTCGCCAGCCGCGCGGGCCTGGCCGTCGATTGGATCGATGCCAACGGTCGCCCGCAACATGTGAAACCTGACGCCCTGCGCGCCGTCCTCAAAGGCCTTGGGCACCCGGCCGACAGCGATGCCGAGATCGACGCCAGCCTGCAGCAACTTGAGCAGGCGCAGCAAGACACCCACCTGCCGCCGTTGATGACCACCGACAGTGGCGCGGGCCTGGACCTGGCGCGCTATTTCGCCCCGGATACCCCGTGTCGCGTCAGCCTGGAAGGCGGCGAAACCTTGGAGCTGCGCCTTGACGGCGAAGCCGTGCTGCCCGGCGTAGTCGCCCTGGGCTACCACCAGGTGCATATCGACGGGCAAACCTTCACCCTGGCCGTCGCGCCCAGCCATTGCTACAGCGTGGCCGACGCCGTCGACAGCCAGCCCGCTCGCGCCTGGGGCCTGAGCGCCCAACTCTATGCCTTGCGCCGCCTCGGCGATGGCGGTTTTGGCGACACCCTGGCTCTGGAGCACTTGGTGCGTTCCGCCGCCGAGCGCGGCGCCGACGCTGTGGCAATCAGCCCGATGCACGCGATGTTCAGCGCCGACACCGAGCGTTTCAGCCCTTATTCACCCTCCAGCCGCCTGTTTCTCAACAGCCTGTATGCTTCGCCGGCGTGCATCCTCGGTGAACGTGAGGTGGGCAACGCCATCGAAGCGGCCGGTTTGGCTGACGAGCTGCATGGCTTGGAGCAGCTCACGCTGATCGACTGGCCGGCCGCCGCCAAGGCCAAGCAACGCCTGCTGCGCACACTGTATGAAGACTTCCGCCACGGTGCCCATCCCCAGCATGCCGACTTTCAAAGCTTCCGCCAGGCCGGCGGCGAAGCGCTGGAAAACCACTGCCGCTTCGAAGCCATACAGGCCCAGCGTGCTGCCGCCGGTGAGGACCTGGACTGGCGCCAATGGCCCGAAGCCTGGCGCACGCCGCAGAGCACGGCCCTGGCGCAGTTCGCCGAGGACAACCGCGACGAAATCGGTTATTTCGCCTTCACCCAATGGCTGATCGCCCGCAGCCTTGAGCGCGCACAACAGGCCGCCCGTGGCAGCGGCATGGGCATTGGCCTGATCGCCGACCTGGCGGTGGGTGCCGACGGTGGCGGCAGCCAGGCCTGGAGCCGCCAGGATGAACTGCTGGCCGACCTCACCGTGGGCGCGCCACCGGACATTCTCAACCGCGCAGGCCAAGGCTGGGGCATCTCAGCCTTTTCCCCAGAGGGCCTCAAGCGCAATGGCTTTCGCGCCTTTATCGAAATGCTGCGGGCCAACTTCGCCCATGCCGGCGGCTTGCGCATCGACCATGTGATGGGCCTGCAACGCCTGTGGGTGATCCCCCTGGGTGCGTCACCCCGCGAAGGCGCCTATTTGTACTACCCGGTGGACGATCTGCTGCGTTTGCTCGCCCTGGAATCCCATCGCCACCGGGCCATCGTCCTCGGTGAAGACCTGGGCACCGTGCCTGACGGCCTGCGCGAAAAGCTCAGCGCCCGTTCGATCCTGGGTATGCGTGTGCTGCTGTTCGAACAGAACCATGACGGCCAGTTCAAGCCCATCCTCGATTGGCCCGACAACGCCTTGGCCACCACCAGTACCCACGACTTGCCGACCCTCAATGGCTGGTGGCACAGCCGCGATATCGAATGGAATATCCAGCTGGGCCTGATCGATGCGCCCATCGTGGACCAATGGAGCGAACACCGCCTGCGCGAACGCCAGGCATTGCGCCAAGCCTTGAGCCAGGACCCGCAGAACTTCATCGATGAGATCCGCAACGACACCGACCATATGATCGACGCCAGCGTGCGCTACCTGGGCCACACCCGCGCGCCACTGGTGTTGTTGCCCTTAGAAGATGCATTGGGCATCGAGGAGCAAGCCAACCTACCGGGCACCCTCGACACCCACCCCAATTGGCGCCGACGCTTGCCCGGCGAAGCCGCCAGCCTGCTCGACAATGACAGCGCCGCGCGTCGCCTCGAACTACTGGCCGTGGCGCGCAACCAAGCCTATGAGCGTGACCGATGAACGCACTGCCCCTGCGCGCCACCCAGCGCCTGCAATTTCATAAAGGCTTTACCCTCGATGACGCGGTGCCGCTGGTGCCGTACTTCGCCCAACTGGGCATCAGCCACTTGTATGCCTCACCGCTGTTAAGCGCCCGCGCAGGCTCCATGCACGGCTACGATGTGGTCGACCCGACCCGCGTCAATCAAGAGCTGGGGGGCGAAGCGGCGTTGCGTCGCCTGGTCGCCGCGCTGCGTGAGCACGACATGGGGTTGATCCTCGATATCGTCTCCAACCATATGGCCGTGGGCGGCGCGGATAACCCTTGGTGGCTGGATCTGCTGGAATGGGGCCGCCTGAGTCCCTATAGCGAGTTCTTCGACATCCAGTGGCACTCCCCCGACCCGCTGCTCAAGGGCCAACTGCTAATGCCCTTCCTCGGCAGCGATTACGGCGAAGCCTTGCAAAACGGTACGTTGCCGCTCAAGTTCGATGCCGCCCTGGGGAGTTTCTACATCGAGCATTACGAGCACCGTTTCCCGATTTGCCCCAGAGACTACGGCCTGATTCTGGGCAGCGACGAGTTACTCAAACCGCTGGCCGAACGTTTCGCCTCCCTCGCCTACCAGCACGACGCCTACGCCGAAGCCGCCGCGCTCAAACAAGCCCTGGTCGAACGCTCCAGCGAGCTGCTACCCGCTATAGAACAGCGCCTGGCCGCATTCGACAGTCGCCAGCCCGAGGGCTTCGAGCGCCTGCATCACCTGCTGGAACAACAGACCTACCGCCTGGCCAGTTGGCGCACCGCCGCGGACGACATCAACTGGCGGCGCTTCTTCGACGTCAATGAATTGGGCGGCCTGCGGGTCGAACGCACGGCGGTGTTCGAAGCCACCCATGGCAAGATTTTCGAGCTGATCAGCGCAGGGCTGGTTGACGGGCTGCGCATCGACCATATCGACGGCCTGGCTGACCCGCGTGGCTATTGCCGCAAATTGCGTCGGCGTGTGGACGCGCTGTCACCCGAACGCCACTTGCCGATCTTTGTTGAAAAGATCCTTGGCGAAGGTGAAACCCTGCGTGAAGACTGGCAGGTGGATGGCACCACCGGCTACGAGTTCATGAACCAGTTGTCATTGCTGCAACACCATCCCGAAGGTTGTGCACCGCTGGCCGAGATGTGGACGCGTTACAGCGAACGGCCTTCAGCGTTCAGCGAAGAAGCGCGGCTGGCGCGCCAGCAGATCCTCAATGGTTCGTTGGGCGGCGACTTCGAAAGCGTGGCCCAAGCCCTGCTGCAAGTGGCCCGCGATGACGTGATGACCCGCGACCTGACCTTGGGCGCCATCCGCCGGGCCTTGCAGGAACTGATTGTGCATTTCCCGGTGTACCGCACCTATATCAGCGCCAAGGGCCGCAGTGCGGCCGACGACAAGGTGTTCCAGCACGCCATGGAGGGTGCGCGCAGCACCCTCAACGAAGGCGACTGGCCGGTGCTCGACCACCTGCAACAATGGTTGGGCGGCCAGCCCTGGCGCAATCGCCCGGTGGGCCGCGCGCGCAAGATGCTCAAGCATGCCTGCGTACGCTTTCAGCAACTGACCTCGCCCGCCGCCGCCAAAGCTGTGGAAGACACCGCGTTCTATCGTTCGGCGGTGTTGTTGTCGCGTAACGATGTGGGCTTCAGCACCGAGCAATTCAGTGCGCCGCTGGCAGACTTCCATGCAGCCAATCAACAGCGCCTGAAGACCTTCCCCGATAACCTGCTGGCCACCGCTACCCATGACCACAAACGCGGCGAAGACACCCGTGCGCGCCTGGCGGTGCTCAGCGAGTGCGCCCCCTGGTATGCCGAACAGGTCGAGCATTGGCGCCGCCTGGCCGAGCCCTTGCGCGAGAGCGCCGATAGCCCCTCGGCGGGTGACGAGCTGATCCTCTATCAGGTGCTGCTGGGCAGTTGGCCGCTGGAGCCCAACCCCGATCTGGCGGCGTACCAGCAACGCCTTTGGCAGTGGCAGCAAAAAGCCCTGCGCGAGGCCAAGTTGCAGAGCAGTTGGAACGCCCCCAACGACGCCTACGAACAGGCGGTGGAAGGGTTTCTCAAGCGCCTGCTCCTCAGCGAGGCCGGTGCGCCGCTGCGCAATGCGCTGGACAGCGCTGCGCAGGCCATCGCCCCCGCCGGCGCCCTGAATGGGCTGGCGCAAACCTTGCTTCACCTGACCGTGCCGGGTGTGCCGGATATTTACCAGGGCGATGAGTTCTGGGACTTCAGCCTGGTCGACCCGGACAACCGTCGCCCGGTGGATTTCGCTGCGCGGCACCGTGCATTGCAGGCATCACCGGACATCGGCGAACTGTTGTTCAACTGGCGTGACGGGCGTATCAAACAGGCAGTGATCGCCCAGGTGCTGCGCCTGCGCAAAGCCTGCCCCGAGCTGCTGCGCCATGGCAGCTATACACCCTTGGAAGTGGTGGGCCAGCACGCTGAGCGCGTGGTTGCGTTTTACCGTGAACATCAAGGCAAGCAATTGCTGGTCGTGGTGCCGCGCTGGTCTTATCCGTTGCTTGAAAACGGGATGTTTCCCCAGATCAATGCGCAGGTTTGGGGCGATACGCGGGTGAAATTACCGTTCGCCGCCCCTGCACAAAACTGGAAGGGACTTTTTCAAACGGGCGTAGTCACACCCAACAAGGAGCTGTTGATCAGCGCTGCCCTGGGGGATCTCCCGGTCAATGTCTTTATCAATCCTGATAATCAAGAAAGCTGAAAATTTTCTGTGAGGAGTTTGTGATGAGTAAAGAAGACAAACGCATTCGCGAATTGGCGCATCAGATCTGGGAGTCTGAAGGCAAGCCCGATGGCGCCCATGATCGCCACTGGGAGATGGCGCGCAAGCTGGCGGAAGCCGAGGCGCTAACGCCGAGCAAGCCCAAACCGGCCGCCAAGCCGAAAACCCCGCCCAAGGCTGCAGCCAAACCCAAACCTGCTGCGCCGGCCACCGCCAAGCCTGCGGCAAAGAAACCCGCCGCCCCGAAGAAACCCAAACCGCCCGCCCCATGATTTCTCGGGCCTGCAGCACGCATTGCGCGCTGCAGGCCCTTTTCCGTCCATGCCATGCGCTGAAGCACCGTCAGTACGGCGGCGTTCGGCCCGAAAAAAGACCCTTTGCAGGAGCAACTCGATGAGCAAACCCGACAACACCACAGCGACGCCGGTTCATGAGCCGTCGCGGATCCGTGAAGGTTTGCCCTTCCCCCTCGGCGCCACCTGGGATGGCCTGGGTGTGAACTTTGCGCTGTTTTCCGCCAACGCCACCAAGGTGGAGCTGTGCCTGTTCGACGACACCGGCGAGGTCGAACTGGAGCGCATCGAACTGCCCGAATACACCGATGAGACCTTTCACGGCTACCTGCCCGACGCACACCCCGGACTGATTTATGGTTACCGCGTATACGGTGCCTATGACCCGGCCAACGGTCATCGCTTCAACCACAACAAACTGCTGATCGACCCCTACGCCAAGCAACTGGTGGGCGAACTCAAATGGTCCGAAGCACTGTTTGGCTACACCATCGGCCACCCGGACGACGACCTCAGTTTCGATGAACGCGACAGTGCGCCCTTCGTGCCCAAGTGCAAGGTTATCGACCCGGCGCACACCTGGGGCAACGACCAACCGGTACGGGTGCCGTGGGACCGCACCATCATCTACGAAACCCACCTGCGCGGCATCAGCATGCGCCATCCTTCGGTGGGTGAGTCAGTGCGGGGTACCTGCGCAGGCTTGATGGAAGATGACGTGCTCAAGCATATCCGTCAGTTGGGCATTTCCTCGGTCGAGTTGCTGCCCGTGCACGCCTTCGTCAACGACCAGCATCTGCTGGAAAAAGGCATGACCAACTACTGGGGCTACAACAGCATCGCGTTCTTCGCCCCTGACCCGCGCTACCTGGCCAGCGGCAAGATTGCCGAATTCAAGGAGATGGTCGCGCACCTGCACGAGCAAAAGCTGGAAGTGATTCTGGACGTGGTCTACAACCACACCGCCGAAGGCAACGAGCGCGGCCCGACCCTGTCGATGCGCGGCATCGACAACGCCTCCTACTACCGGCTGATGCCCGACGACAAGCGCTTCTACATCAACGATTCCGGCACCGGCAATACCCTGGATCTGAGCCACCCGTGCGTGCTGCAAATGGTCACCGACTCCCTGCGCTACTGGGCCACCGAGATGCACGTGGACGGCTTCCGCTTCGACCTGGCGACCATCCTCGGGCGCTACCGCGACGGCTTCGATGAGCGCCACAGTTTCCTCGTGGCTTGCCGCCAGGACCCGGTGCTGCGCCAGTTGAAACTCATCGCCGAACCCTGGGACTGCGGCCCTGGTGGCTACCAGGTGGGCAACTTTCCACCAGGCTGGGTGGAATGGAACGACCGCTTCCGCGACACCGTGCGTGCGTTCTGGAAAGGCGACGACGGCCAACTCGCCGATTTCGCCGGGCGCATGACCGCCTCCGGCGAGATGTTCAACCACCGCGGGCGCAGGCCGTACAGCTCGGTGAACTTCATCACCGCCCACGACGGCTTCACCCTGCACGACCTGGTGTCGTACAACGACAAACACAACGAGGCCAACGACGAGAACAACCAGGATGGCAGCAACAACAACCTGTCCTGGAACCACGGCGTCGAAGGCCCCACCGACGACCCGGAGATCAACGCGCTGCGCCTGCGCCAGATGCGCAACTTCTTTGCCACCCTATTGCTGGCCCAGGGCACGCCAATGATCGTCGCCGGGGACGAGTTCGCTCGCACTCAGCACGGCAACAACAACGCCTATTGCCAGGACAGCGAGATCGGCTGGGTCAACTGGGACCTGGACGATGACGGCAAGGCCTTGCTCAAGTTCGTCAAACGCTTGATCAAGCTGCGCCTGGCGTACCCGATCCTGCGGCGCGGGCGTTTCCTGGTGGGCGACTACAACGAAGACATTGGCGTGAAGGACGTCACCTGGCTCGCGCCGGATGGCAACGAAATGACCACCGAGCAATGGGAAGACAGCCAGGGCCGCTGCCTGGGCATGTTGATGGATGGCCGCGCCCAGGAAACCGGGATTCGCCGTGCCGGGGCCGATGCCACGCTGCTGCTGGTGGTCAACGCCCATCACGACCTGGTCAATTTCCGCCTGCCGCCCGTGCCGGAGGGTGAGTTCTGGACCTGCCTGCTCGACACCAACGACCCGGCGGTGCGTGGCCAGGAACGCTTTGATTTCGAGCATGAGTACGCGGTCACCGGCCGCTCGCTGCTGCTGTTTGAACTGCAGCACGAAGGCGAGGTGTGAAATGGCGTTGCACGGTTTCCTTCAGGGCTACCGGGGCTATGCCGACACGCAAGCCCTGGGTAATGCGCTGAGGGCCCTTCAAGAAGAAGGCCTTGATCAACTGCCGTTGCCGGGCAGCGGCGAGACCCTGGCCCGCCTGAGCCAATTGGCCCAGGTGGCCGGGCATGACCTGCGCCTGTGCAAGTTGTTCGAAGGCCATACCGATGCGCTGGCGATCATTGCCGAACTCGACAGCCCCCTGCCGCCGCTGGGCAGCACCTGGGGCATGTGGGCCGCCGAGCCGCCGACTGCCAAGGTGCGCGTGCGTCGCGACGGCCAGCGGCTGCTCGTCGAGGGGCGCAAGGCCTGGTGTTCCGGTGCGGCAGTGGTCAGCCATGGTTTGCTGACGGCTTGGGACGAAGAGGACCGCCAGCAATTGGTGGCCGTGGCGATGGATCAACCGGGCATTACCGTGACGGATGAGGGTTGGAAGGCGGTGGGCATGGCGGCGACCGGTAGTGTCGACATCCTGTTCAGCGCCGCCAGGGGAATTGCCGTGGGTGGCCCGGGCGACTATCTGTCTCGCCCGGGCTTCTGGCACGGTGGGGTCGGCATCGCCGCGTGCTGGTACGGCGCCGCGCAACGCCTGGGCGAAGTGCTGCGCGCCCAGTGTGCCAAGCGTGCGGAGCCCCATGCGCTGGCCCACCTCGGCGCGGTCGACAGCGCCCTGAACAGCGCTGCCTGCGTGTTACGCGCCAGCGCCGCGCAGATCGACCGCGAGCCTCGCGCTGATGCGCGGCAACTGGCGCAACGGACGCGCGCCTGTATCGAGGACACGGTCGAGCAAGTGATCCAGCATGTAGGCCGTGCCGTCGGCGCCGGGCCGTACTGCAAGGACCCGCACTTTGCCCAGTTGATGGCCGATTTACCGGTGTATGTGCGGCAAAGTCATGCCGAACGCGACTTGGCCGCCCTCGGTGAGCAAGTCGCGGGCGAGCCCACAGGGAGATGGGCGCTATGAGGCCCAATCCGATTGTTGGCCAGGGCACGCCGTTGAGCCACTGGCAAAACAGCGCACGATTGGCCGAGTTGCCGCTCATCAGTGTGGCGCAGTTGGTGCCGCCGGGGCATCGAGCGGTGATCGTCGCCCCTCACCCGGATGACGAGGTGCTGGGCAGTGGCGGCCTGCTGCAAGGGTTGGCTGCGCTGGATCGCCCTATCCAGCTGATCTCCGTCACCGATGGCAGCGCCAGCCACCCTGGCTCGCGGCGCTGGCCGGTGGAGCGCCTGAGTGTGGTACGCCCGCAGGAGTCGGCGCAGGCCTTGCACCGCCTTGGCTTGCCGCTGCACAGCTTGAAATGGCTGCGCGGCGGGTTTGCCGACAGCCACGTAGCCGAGCGCGAAACCCAGCTCTGCGAATTTATCCAGCGCCATCTCAAACCCAACGACGTGGTGTTCGCGACGTGGTGCGAGGATGGCCATTGCGACCATGAAGCCGTGGGCCGCGCCAGCGCCAAGGCAGCCGAGGCCGTCGGCGCAGTGTTGTGTGAACTACCGGTGTGGACCTGGCACTGGGCCACTGCCGAAGACCACAAGGTGCCCTGGCATCGGGCGCGCAAGATCCCGCTGACCGCCGAGCAAGTGGCGCGCAAACGCCATGCGATCCACGCCTTCGCCAGCCAGTTGGAGGGCGACCCGCAAATCGGCCTGCCTCCGGTGCTGGCGCCCTATGTGGTGGAGCGCTTGCTGCAACCTTTTGAGATGGTGTTCGTATGAGTGTGGCAACCCCCTACTTCGACCAGTTGTTTGCTGGCAATGACGACCCTTGGGCTTTTCGTCAGCGCTGGTACGAACAACGCAAGCGCGCCCTGACCTTGGCTATGCTGACGCGGCCGCACTATGCGTCGATATTCGAGCCGGGTTGTGCCAATGGCGAACTGAGTGCCGAGCTGGCGCCGCGTTGTGAACGCCTGCTGTGTTGCGACACCGCCGGCGCTGCGGTGCGGCTGGCACAGGCGCGGCTGGAGCGTTTTATTCATGCGCGCGTGGAGCAGCGTCGCCTGCCGGAACAATGGCCCAGCGGGCAGTTCGAACTGATCGTATTGAGTGAGCTTTGTTACTACCTTGATGTAGATGATTTTAATCGCCTGATCGATTGCGCCCTTGGCGCCTTGAGCGCTGATGGGCAACTTCTGGCCTGCCATTGGCGGGCGCCCATTGATGGTTGCCCGCAAACCGCCGAACAGGTTCACGCCGTGCTCCAACAGCGTCTGGGTGTAGCGCCGTTGGTGCAATACCAAGACGCGGATTTCCTGCTCGACCTGTGGAGCCTCGACGGCACCTCGGTCGCTCGCCACGAGGGTTTACGATGATCGGTATTCTGATCCCGGCACATAACGAAGAAGCCTTGTTGGATGATTGCCTGAGGGCTGCGCGGATCGCCGCCGACCACCCGGGCTTGCTGGGTGAAGCGGTACAGATTCTGGTAGTACTCGACAGTTGCAGCGATGCCAGCGCGGCGATTGCCCAGGCCCATCAGGTGCATTGCCTGCACGTGCAGGCCCGCAATGTTGGCCACGCCCGTGGCGTGGGTGCCCGGTACTTGCTGGAGCATGGCGCGCGGTGGATTTCCTGTACCGACGCCGACAGTCGCGTCGCCCCTGACTGGCTGGTGGCCCAACTGGCTCAAGGTTGCGACGCGGTGTGCGGCACAGTCACCGTGGACGCCTGGAGCGAAGACTTCGACCCGGCCGCGCAGATACGCTATCAGCAGGCCTACCAGGCCCGCGACGGGCATCGGCATATCCACGGTGCCAACCTGGGCGTGAGTGCCCGCGCCTATGTAGAGGCCGGTGGGTTTGAACCGCTGGAATGCCACGAGGATGTACAACTGGTGCGTGAATTGGAGCGTTGCGGTGCCTCCATTGCCTGGAGCCATGCACCACAAGTGGTGACCAGTGCGCGGCTGGATTGCCGGGCTGAGGGTGGGTTTGGTGATTACTTGAAGAGCTTGATGCGGGCTGGGTAAAACAGCTGACTGATCCAAGATCCCCGTTGGCTGGGGCGCCGTCATCGCAGGCAAGCCATAATGCCAGTCAGTTAAGCGTACATCGCCCTCTGTAGGAGCGAGCTTGCCTCGCGAAAAACCGCAACGATAACGCGTGCTTTCTGAATGAACGCGGCGCCTATGAGTTTTTCGCGAGCAAGCTCGCTCCTACAAAAGCCTTAACTGACTGGCTTGCCTGCGATGACGTCAGCCCAGCAAACATCTGATCAAAGTTGTGCAGACACCCATGCCTGTCTATGCTCCTAACGCCTCGCACAGCATCCCAATAGTGGTATGCCACGCACTCACCTCAGCGGAGCCTGCGGTGAAAACAAGAGCGTCGTCCCGTCAACGGAGCACGACCCGGTATCAACCGACAAGGATGTGACACCCCATGAAGCCTGCCTCCTTAAGCGAAGGCCGTCGCGGCCCCGTGCAAATCTGGAACACTGCGCCGCAGTTGGCGCAAATCCCCATCATCTCCCCGAACACCCTGGTAGCGCCCGGCGCTCGCGTCGTGGTGATCGCACCGCACCCGGGCGATGAAGTGCTGGCGTGTGGCGGTTTGCTGCAACTGTTCAGCACTCACGAGCATCCGCTGCAATTGATCTCCATCACCGACGGCAGCGCCAGCCATCCCGGCTCGCAAGTATGGCCGGCCAGTCGCTTGAGCGTGGTGCGCCCCCAGGAAAGCGCCGAGGCCCTACGCCGATTAGGCATGCCCTTGCACAGCCTGAAATGGATTCGTGGCGGGTTTTGTGATGACGCCCTGGCCGCCCGTGAACAGCCCATGAGCCAATTCATCGCGCGCTACCTGCAACCCGGCGACGTGGTGTTTACCACCTGGCGCAACGACGGCAATGACGACCACGACGCCGTCGGCCGCGCGAGTGCCAAGGCATGCAGCCTGGTAGGGGCGCAACTGTATGAACTGCCGATCTGGGCCTGGCATTGGCCGGCCCGGGAAAGCGCGGTAATGCCCTGGCAGCGTGCGCGTAAGGTCCGCCTGGACACCTGGACCGTCGCGCGCAAGCTGCACGCCGCCCATGCCTACGCCAGCCAGTTGGTGGGCGACCCGCAAATAGGCTTACCGCCGATGCTCGCGCAGATATTGCTGGAGCGCATGCGCGAGCCCTACGAAATCCTGTTCACCTGAACACCCCCCTACCCCACCCTGTAGGAGCGAGCTTGCTCGCGAAAAAATCAAGAACGGCGCGTTTAACCAGACAGCCCGCATTAACCTGATGTTTTTCGCGAGCAAGCTCGCTCCTGCAGAGTTCGGGCTTTTCCCGACAGATTCAATCTGCCAGACTGATGCGAATAATTATCAACAGATTTATTATTCGCCACGGACGGCACTTGGGGAGCCCTACTTTCATGTCTGTGCAACAACGCAACGGCAACGTTTTTACACCCAGTCTGATGGCGATCACTATCGCTCTAGCCACCTCCAATGCGGCCCTTGCCGCCGACGCCGAAGCACCGGCCACCATTGAGCTGGGCGCCACCCAGGTCTCGGGGCAACAGCTTGGCGCAACCACCGAAGGCAGTGAGTCATACACCACCGGCTCGATGAAGACCGCGACCAAACTGCCGCTGACCCTGCGTGAAACTCCGCAGGCCGTCACCGTGATCACGCGCCAGCGCATGGATGACCAGGCCATGACCAGCATCAACGACGTGGTCAACGCCACGCCGGGGCTGTTCCTCAATTACTCCAACGGCCCTGGGCGGCAGGCCTTTACTGCACGCGGTTTCGATATCGACAACCTCATGTATGACGGTATCCCCAGCGGCTACAACGGTGCCTCGGTAGGCGCCCAGCCAAACCTGGCAATGTTCGACCGCGTCGAAGTGGTGCGCGGCGCTACCGGCCTGGTGACCGGCGCGGGAAACCCTTCGGCCGCCATCAACCTGATCCGCAAGCGGCCACTGGACGAGCAGAAAGTCACCCTCACCGGCGCCGTCGGCAGCTGGGACGATTACCGTGGCGAGCTCGACGCCTCCAGCCCGCTCAATGACAGCGGCACCTGGCGCGGCCGTGTCGTCACCTCTTACCGCGATGCCAACAGTTTTATCGACAAGGCCGAGCAGGATCATGGCCTGTTCTACGCCGTCACCGAAGCCGACCTGAGCGAAGACACCACTCTGACCCTCGGTTACTCGAACCAGAAGGACAAGACCAACTACTTCTGGGGCGCTTCGATGGTCGGCCTGGATGGCCGCCACCTGGGCCTGTCGCGCTCCTATAATCCAGGCACCGACTGGGAAAACAAAGACCAGGAAATCAACACCCTGTTCGCTGAGCTGCGCCAGCGCCTGGCCAACGACTGGAGCCTGCAGGTCAATGCCAACTATGCCGAACAGAACGCCTTGTTCTCCGGCTCCTACCAATCGCGCTGGACCAACAACACCCTCGCCCGCACGGTGTACCAGGCCAGCTACGATGAGAACCAGGCCGGGCTCGACGCCTTTGCCAGCGGCCCCTTCGAGGCGTTTGGCCGCACCCATGAACTGGTGGTGGGCGCCAGCAAGCGCATCTACGACATGACCACCCACAACTACAGCCCGTATGACCTCAACTGGCCGATCAATGCGGGCAAACCGAACTTCACCCGCACCAACAACGTTCGCGAAGTCACCACCCAGGACGGTTTCTACCTGACCAGCCGCCTGAGCCTGGCCGACCCGCTGAAACTGATCCTCGGCGCTCGCCTGGACTGGTACGACTACGACAACCGTGATGCCGCCGGCGACTACAAGGTCACCCGCAACCTCACCCGCTACGCCGGCCTGATCTACGACCTGGACGACCAGCATTCGGTATACGTGAGCTACAGCGACATCTTCACGCCGCAAAAAGACAAGAGCACAGCCGGCAGTCCGCTCAAGCCCATCGTCGGTAAAAATTATGAGGTTGGCGTCAAAGGCGAATATTTTGGTGGCGCGCTGAATGCCAGCGTGGCGCTGTTCCGCGTCGACCAGGAAAACCGCGCTGTGGCCGTGGTGGTGCCCAACTGCCCGCAGGCGTCGTGTGCCGAAGCCTCGGGCGAAATCCGCAGCCAGGGTATCGACTTCGAACTGCAAGGCGCCTTGACCGAAAACTGGCAGGTCGGCGGCGGCTATACCTATGCGCGCACCCACACCATCAAGGACGACGCCAACCCGCAGAAGGTCAACAAGCAATTTGATACCGACATCCCGGAACATCTGTTCAAAGTGACCACCCGCTACAATTTCCAGGGCCCGCTGGAAAAACTGCGAGTCGGCGGCAATATCTCCTGGCAGAGCCGCATGTACAACGACATCAAGCTAGCGGATGGCAGCAACTACCGGCTCCAGCAAGGCGGCTATGCCGTCACTGACTTGATGGCGGGCTATCGCGTCAACCAGCACCTGGATTTGCAGCTCAACGCCAACAACATTTTCGATCGCCACTACTACCAGTCCATCTCCAACTCAGTGACTTATGGCGGCGACTCCTATGGTAGCCCCCGCAATATGATGCTGACCGCCAAGTACAGTTTCTGAGCCCCATCGCTACCTCGGCTGCCCGCTCGGGCAGCCCTTCTTAAAGTCCCGCGCCCGCGTGCCGATAACGCGTGGGTAACCGGCAACAATCCTGAACATCTGCTTCACTCCACAGCGATGCGCCTGTGTGGCACACCGCGTGCTTGTTTGACCTCGACGCCCCCCCTCTCATGGAGTAAGAGTGAATGCCCGTCCGTTTTCTCGAGCACTATCGCAAGGCCGACCGCATCATGCTGGCATTGATCTGGCTGATGTTTCTGTTCTCCCTCGGCCTGGCGTTCTGGCACGACACCCTCATGCAGGCCGTGATCGTCGGTGGGGGCACCGGCGTGGTGCTCACGGCGCTGTACCGCGTGATTGGCGGCACCCGCGTGATGCGTTGTGCACTGGGTGCTGGTTTGATGGTGATGGCGGCGTTGCACATCAACCAGGCGCACGGGGTGATCGAATCCCACTTCGGCATTTTCGCGCTGTTGGCGGTGCTGACCTTCTACCGTGACTGGCTGCCGATCCTAGTGGCGGCACTGACCATCGCGGTGCATCACGTGGTGTTCCATGCCTTGCAACACCAGGGTTTCCCTGTGTTTGTGATGGAGCATCACGGCGGCTGGACCATGGTCTTCGTCCACGCCTTCTATGTGGTGATGGAGACCGTCGCCCTGCTCTACCTGGCCGTTCATAGCCAGGCCGAAGCGGTGGAGAGCCAGGAAATGCTTGAGAAGATGCTCGCCGTTACCTCGCAGTTCACCGTGGAAACCGCCCAAGGTGAAGGCAAGGCCCACGTGTCCCTCGCCAAGCGGTTCGACCACTTCCTGCAGCAACTCACCCACCTGATCGACGGCGTCGCTCGCGACTCCCATGGCCTGGGCCAGCTCGGCCAGGAACTGGCCAGCGCCAGCGGCACCCTGGAAAAAGGCGCACGGCATCAACTGGCGCAGATCGGCGAGATGACCGGCTCGATGCAGCGCATGGAACACGCCATGGGCCACATTACGGTGCAGGTCGAACAGGCGGTGGAGCATGCAGGCCAAGCCAGCCAACAGATTGTGCGCGGCCAGGAAAGCGTCGGCCGCGCCCAGCATGAAATCAGCCAATTGGCTTCGCGTATCAACGGCACGGAGTCGACCGTGGAATCCCTGGCGGTGCAGGCAGAGCAAATCGGCTCGGTGCTGGAAGTGATCAGCAGCATCGCCAACCAGACCAACCTGCTGGCCCTCAACGCCGCCATCGAGGCCGCCCGCGCCGGCGAGCAAGGCCGTGGCTTTGCCGTGGTGGCCGATGAAGTGCGCAGCCTGGCCCAGCGCACCGCCCTCTCCACCCAGGAAATCAAGAGCATCATTGAGGGCCTGCAACACGGCAGCCGCCAAGCCGTCGAAGCCATGCACGCCAGCCGCGAAGGCGTAGAGCGCTGTGTGGCAGACAGCCAAGTGGCCGTGGACATGCTACGGGCGGTGGGCGAGGACATCGCGCACATCGACCAACTCAACGGCCACATCGTCACCACCACCCGCGAGCAGACCTCGGCCAACCTGGAGGTCGTCGAGCGCTTGCAGTCGGTGCAAAGTATCGCCCAGAACACCGCCGACGACGTCGAGACACTCGCCCGCAGCAGCGAACGCCTGCCACCGATCGCGGTGCGGCTGGATGCGTTGGGGCGCAGGTTTCATCCTTGAGCCCAACCCGGAACATGGCGAGTCAGAGAGAACAGGTGGGCATACCGCTGGAGTGCATCAAGGTTCCAGATGCGGAGCCATCAAGGCGGCAAACCACTCGATGAACGCGCCAAGGCGACGAGAGCGTTGGCGGCGAGTCGGGTACAGGACTGAAACGCACATGGGGGCCGGCCGATAGGCCGCCATCACCTCCACCAATTCGCCGCTGTCCAATAAGTGCTGAACATCGAACAACGGCACCTGAATCAAGCCAAGCCCTGCACAGCATCCTGCGATATAGCTTTCGGCATTGTTGACCACCACGCGGCTCGGCATCATGACAGCCTGCCCGGTGCCATCGACGCAATATTCCCAGGCCGTTTCCTGGCCGCCTGCGCTCGTGCTGTAGCCGATACAGACATGCCGATTTTGCAAATCACAAGGCTGTGTGGGCACCCCGAATTCCGCCAAGTAGGCGGGGCTCGCGCAATTGACCAGCAACACTTTGCCCAACGGTTTCACCACCAGGCTGCTGTTCTGCGGGGTGCCAAAACGAATGACACAGTCAACGCCTTCCTGTACCAAATCAATGGCGCGATCGGTGGAGCCCAGGCCGAGTTGGAGCCCAGGGTAGAGGCGGAGAAACTCGGCCAACGCAGGCATCACCAGGCGCCGCGCTATGCGGCTGGGCACGTCCACTTCCAGACGGCCCATGACCTGTTCCTGATGGCTGTTAAACAGTTGGTCGATATCATCGATGTCCAGCAAGACTTGGCGCGCCTTCAGCAGTAACTGGGTGCCATCGGCGGTCAGGGAGACCTTGCGGGTTGTTCGGTGCAGCAGTCGAGTGCCGGCATTGGCCTCCAGTTGTTGAATGGCGGCCGACACGCTCGCGCGTGGCAGCCTCATCAGCCGTGCCGCTTGTATGAAACTGCCAAGCTCTGCGACCTGAACGAAGACGCGGTACTGTTCGATTCTATCCATGGGCTCTCAATGCTCGGGGGCACGGATCGATCGGCGCTCACCACGTCTGTGCCTGCGCGTTGACCGTTTACTTGGTGGTGTAGCCGCCATTGATCAAAATTGTCTGGCCAGTCACCCACCACCCGTCACTCACCAGGTTACGGATGAACGGGACCACATCCTCGATATCTGTCAGGCCCGTGCGCGAGAACGGCGACAGCGCGGCAGCCGTCTTATGGTAACTGACCGCATCTTCGCCTTCGGCCGGGTAGAAGAACGGCGTATCCATCGGCCCCGGCCCTACTGCCGTGACCGAAATACCCCGAACGCCCAGCTCCTTCGCCGCCGCACGCGTGAATTGCTCTACCGGCGCCTTGCTGCCGGCATATGCAGCGTAAAATGGCGTGAAAGCGCCCAGCAGTGAAGTGACAATAGTGCAGATCTTGCCATTGTCATTGAGGTGCTTGCCGGCTTCCTTGATAAAAAAGAACGCAGTCTTGGAATTGACGGCCATCATCTCGTCGTACTCCGCCTCCGTGATTTCAGCCATTGGCTTTTTCAGCACCTTGCCCACGGTATTGATCGCGATGTCCGGCCTGCCGACTGCCGCGACGGCATCATTGAAGAGCTTTTCCATCGCCCCCGCCGTGGTCAAGTCCGCTTGCAAGGCGACAGCCTTCGCGCCTAGCGCCTCGATAGCGGCGACGGTTGCGTTCGCGTCAGCTTGGCTGGAAGCGCTGTTGTAATGCACCACGACAGCCTTGGCGCCATGCTTGGCCAGATCGCGGGCGATCAACCCGCCAAGGTTCTTCGCACCACCCGCGATCAGTGCAACCTTGCCGTTGATTGAATGATTAGGCATGACAACATTCCTTTAGTTGGGAGAAGTACGCCGCCATTCTAGAGTGGCCCTCGACAAAGATAAGCACACCTTGGCTGGATGCACTGTTCAGAGATACTGCCTAATCACAAAGGCCCTATCGGTGAATGAAAAGGATGTGAGGTACGCTACACTCCGGCCTTGCACACCGGCCAAGGAAGCCCCCATGAGTACTCGTGGCAGAGACCGACAGATCGACAATATCGAATTCAACGTAAGCGACATTGCCCGCAGCAAAGCCTTCTACGGCGCTGCATTCGGCTGGACATTCGTCGACTACGGCCCCACCTACAGCGAGTTCAGCGATGGCCGGCTCACGGGTGGTTTCACCACCGGCGAGCCTGTGCGGCCGGGCGGCCCCTTGGTTATCGTGTACGCAGATGACTTGGACAGTGTGCAGCAGCGGCTTCAACAGCTGGGCGCGGTGATTACACGCCAGACGTTTTCGTTTCCCGGTGGCAGCCGGTTCCACTTCACCGATCCGGATGGGTATGAGTTAGCGGTGTGGAGTGTTGCATCGCTGACTTGAGCGTTCAGGCACCAAAATTGAAGGCAATGGAGATTCGCGGTCGCGTGCCTTCAAAGCGGCGTACCGAATGCATCAACCACGACGGAAACATCACGAATGTGCCCGTGGCGGCGGCGCAGGTGCTGCTGAACCCAGCAGTCAGGCAGTCTTCTACTCGCATGCGCAGGGCCGGGTTATAGGTCGAAGCCACCATGCCGCGCGGGTCCAGGAATTCCAGGTCGCCGCCCACCGCAGGGTCATCCTCGCGGCCACCGGCATCGACCCAATAAACACCGGACCAGAATGCCCCAGGGTGGCCGTGAAGTGCATTGCTGTGGCCCGCCTCATTCACGTTGACCCAGGCGTTGACCTTCCACTCGACACCGGGCTCGATGAACCCATACTGCTCGCTGTGCACGGCGGTCATTTGGGTGGCGAACTGCGTGGCAAACCTTACCAAGGCTTTACAGGCTTCCCCGCCCCACTGCGCAAAGTCATCGGCCGACTGCCAACCCCCGGCATTGCTGCGACGCGTGCCGTGAACGTCGGCTGCCATGCGCTGGACAATCTGGGCCTTGAGCTCAGCATTCAGCCTTTTCGCGTCGGGAAACTGAATGCTGGCCAATGGGCTTGGAAACAACCGCCGGATGTTGATGAGCTGCGGGTCCAGTGGGTGATCAAGGAACTGCATCGATGTTCTACCAAGTTGTGCAAGTCACTGAAAAACATACCGAATAGACGCAGTAAACTGTGTAAACCTTTGTTAAAAACTTGAGGGTTATTGATAGGTGTCGACAAGTCGGCTAAAAAAGCTTTTGCAATCGCTCAAGCACGTGACTGCATGCATTCTTGACCCGCAAATCCCAGAGGCTCGACAGGGTCTGTGTAATCCAAACGGAGTACCCATTATGGAATACGACGAAAAACTGATTGAGGAAGCCGTACTTGCCCTGCTGACCACCTTCAGCTTTGATAACGGCAACTCATGGAAAGGCCACGACTTTCAAATAATGAACCGACTCCACGAGCAAGGTTTTATCAGTAATCCGGTGAACAAAAACAAATCCATTTGGTTGACGCAGGAAGGCTTGGAACGGGGCAGGCAGATCGCCGATCGGTTGTTTGGCGCGGCACCTGAAGCGCTCGCGGGGCCATAAGCCCAGCCACGGATTGTTAACCCACGTTTAATGCCTTACGACCCGCCAACCCGGAGCCGCCATGGACCTCGCCACCCTCGCCCTCTTCCTCCCCGCCTGCTTCGCCCTGAACATGGCCCCCGGCCCCAATAACCTGCTATCCGTGAGCAACGCTACCCGCTATGGCTACCGCACCTCCTGCCTCGCCGGTCTCGGCCGTCTGCTGGCCTTCGCCGGCATGATCGCCCTCGCGTCCGCTGGCTTGGCGGTGGTACTGCAAACCTCGGAGTTGTTGTTCTACGGGATCAAGATTCTCGGCGCGGCGTATCTGTTTTACTTGGCATATCAGCTATGGCGCTCAGACCCGCAGCAGCAGGTAGAAACCGCGACGAGCAAGGTAGGCCTGTGGGCCTTGGCGCGGCAGGAATTTCTGGTGGCCGCGGGCAACCCCAAAGCGATCCTGATCTTCACCGCCTTCCTCCCGCAATTCGTGGTGCCCGGCCAACCCATCACCGCGCAGTTTGCCCTGCTGGGTGTGATGTTCCTGGCCTTGGAATGGGTGGCTATCAGCGCCTACGCCTATATGGGCCTGCATATGCGCCGCTGGTTTGCCGAGCCGAAGGGCAAGCGCCTGTTCAATCGCTGCTGCGCGGGTTTGTTGTCAGCGGCCGCGGCGGTGTTGTTGACTGCGCGTAAGGCATGAGTGAGGCGTGAATGCGCCTGTGAAGATGACCGTCATCGGCATAGGTATCCACCTAACTTCAGTACGACGCTGCACCTGTGGCGAGGTAGCTTGCTCCCGTGACGACCTGGCAGCCGACGCCAATATAATTGATGCCCCGTGATCCAAATGTGGGAGCTGGCTTGCCTGCGATGACGGCCTGGCAGCCGACAACGATCCAACTGATGCCCAAGCTGCGTAAATACCTAGGCTATCTCAACGGCAAACCATACCTCACCTCCACCAACGCCACACCGCCCCTCTCAAGATGGCGCTGTGTCCCGGCCTCCTCGACGCACCCCGCCCGGCGATAAAATCGAATCGCCCGTACATTACCGGCCAAGACCCACAGCGTTAAACGCTCATAGCCTTGCGCCAACAGGTCCTGCAAGCCGGCATTCCACAAGGCCCGCCCGACGCCGGTGTGCCAATGTTCGGCGAGTACGTAGATGGCCATGACCTCACCTGCAGTGGCCTGCACGGCGTCTTCGTCACGGCTGGCGCCTACGGCTATCCAGCCAACCACCTGCTGGCCCACCTCGGCAACCCATACCGTTGACTCACCCGAGGCAATCGAGCGAACCCAATGGGCTTCGCGCCGAGCCAGCGTTGCTTGCAATCCGCTCAAGAACTGGGCGGGCATCAGGTCACGGTAGGCGTCTTGCCAACTGCTGATATGCACTTGGGCAATGGCCTTTGCGTCGGCGGGTAATGCTCTGCGAATCACGGATAGGCTCCTGAAATACGGTTATTTCAGTATGCATGCCCATCGATGACACTTGCAGGGCGCGGGTTCCGGCGTCGATGAAGAACGCCGGGCCCGCGTGGAGGTTCCAGCCAACATCACCCCTTGGTCAAATCCACCAAAGGCGTCTGCCGCACCTCAGTCTGCCGCCCACCCTGAATCTCGCTGACCTGCTTCAAGGACCTTTCCACAGCCGCCTTATCCGTCAACAAGCTGTAGCTGATACGGAACTGCTTATGTTCCTTCGCCCCGATCGTAGGCACCAGGTTCAGTGGCCGTTGATAACGACGGTTGTACGAAAAACTCGTCCCCGGCTCCAACCCAGTGACATAGCCCTGCCCTTGGGTATCTGTGTTCTTCCACAGGGAAAACACCGGCAGTGTCTGCGTATTGAAACCAACCGAAACCCCCAGGCTACCGGCCTTGTTATGCAGCACGGTCAAGGTATCGCCCTTGGCATCGGCATACGGCACCACGTTGTAAACCGCTTCGTCATAGTCCTTGGTCGGCGCACGGTAGGTTTGCCAGTCGGCCAGTTCGCCCTTGGCTTTGTCGTTGAACGGCGACACTTGCTTCACCGGCGCAACGAAACGAGCGCCTTGCTCCAGGAACGGGGTGCTGAAGTTACTGTGATACAGCGCCTGATATTCCTTCGGATAATCGCCATTGTTAGTCAGCGTGTCGTTGAGAGCGAACACCACACTGCCAGGCTCGGTGACCAGTTCGGTCGCAACGGAGAAATCGACCTTCTTGAACGCCTGCTCTTTCAGCTCGCCGCGCAGGGTGATGGCGTACGGCGGTTTTTCATCGATATGCAGGGTGACCTTATTCGCAGGAATATTAGCGGCCCGCCCGTGCAGGGTCAGCAGCTCGCCGTTGTCGATCCCAGGGTGCCCGACCCACTCGTAGCCGCAGCGGGTGACCAGCTCATTGAAACCTTCCAGCCAACCCAGACCACCACGGCCATTGAGCTCGATGAAGGACGGATTCACCACTTCCTTGACCGGCGAATCCCAACCCATGCGCACATCGCCGACCGACGCCTGCAACACGTTCATGCCGCGAGTAGGCACTACCGAGAGCTTCATCGTGCCGTTATCGATATCGACGATGCTCACGCCCTCCTGCCGACCACCGTGCAGAGTGCGCAGAGTGACGCTGAAGGGTTTGTCGGTTTGGATGCCGAGCTGCTGGCTGGTGACCTGCCAGTTCTGGGCGGCTTTGTCGGTGTCGAGGAGCACGTAGTCCCAGGCCATGGCGTGGGAGGCGGCAGAGAGTGCGCTGAGGGCAACGAGGAGTTTTAGCGGGGTCATGGCGGTGGCCTTTATTGGAGTTGTTTGCGCTTTATAAACTCGATGAAACGTTTCAGCAAGCTTAAAAAGCGACACCACCGAGACACCCGAAGATAGCAAAGGGAAGCATTGAATCAGACAGAACGGAATTCAACCGTCAGATGGCTGACCTTATGAGCGGGGTTGAGACGCTCATGAACACTGTTTACATTCTCACTGGTCTTACCTGGGGCGCCGATGAAGACGGCATGGGCTTGCGGGCCAATTTCCAGACATTTAGGAGCATTTAGTTAGACAAAAAAATTGTCATCCTCATCAAAAATCTCAAAAAGATCCCAAGCAATCAATTTATCAAACATAAACCGCCCAGCCTGCTTAAACACATCAACAGCCAAATGTTCCACCCCGCCAACTTGAATAATCAAGTTAAACTTCATCAAATTTGAAACAGGGTCAATTAATGTAAATCGTCCTATACATCGCAGGTGCAAGTCCCGCCCTGGAGATGCGTGCTTAGAAGAATTGCATAAGGTTTGACATATCAACAAACTTTGACACTCAGCAGCCATCGCGGCTTTGAAATCTTTAAATGTCCCCGTTGGGCTGACTTGCTTTTTTTGCTCTTGGCTGCACGTCTTCCAAACCCAATCCAAAATATGCCATGCCGAAATTGCGCAGTTAAAAGCAGCGAACTCAGCTTCTTTTTCTTGTTTGAAAGGCCCTGTAGTGGAGCGTTCCTCTCGTTCGAGGTTTTGTATTTCCCATACTAGCTTCCAGACCATATCATCCAGACACCTTGCTCCAAATGCCCCCCAACCCACATCCTGCTCACTCTCTTTTGATCTGCGCTTAGACAAAGCAAACTCCAAAAAAACGGACCCATACAGTCCTAATCAAATAAATTCATCAATTGTTCAAGTCTCTTTCTTTGATTATCCTCCATTACACCCCATGCCGCTCCACCAAAAAATCCACAAACGCCCTAACCCTTGCCGGCATCGCCCCTCCCCCCACAAACACCGCATGAATCGGCTCCACATCCCCCGGATTAAATTCCTCCAGCAACACCACCAACTCCCCCCGCCTCACCTCCTCCACCACACTAAACGCCCCAATTCTCGCCACCCCCGCCCCCAGCTTCGCCAACTGCGCCAATGCTTCCCCACTATTCCCCTCAATCGTCCCCGCCACCTTCAGCGAAAACTCCCGCCCCTCCACCCGAAACGGCCAATCCGGCGCCGCCCTGCGGAAGTTGAAGCGCAGGCAGTTGTGCTGCAGTAAATCCTGCGGCGTCACGGGAGTGCCATGCCGTGCCAGGTATTCCGGTGAGGCGACGATAACCTGCCCGGTAGAGCCGATAAGGCGAGCAGTCAGGGGGCTGTCAGCGAGGGGGCCGAAGCGGATGGCGACGTCGGCCTGGCCGCCGAGAATATCCACCACTTCATCGCCGAGCATCAGGTCGACGACGATGGCGGGATAGCGAGCGCTGAAGGCGGCGATCAGGGGGACTATGGTCATGCGGCCGTGGGCCAGTGCGGCGCTGACGCGCAGGCGTCCGCGTGGGGCGCCCTGGTCGGTGATGGCGTCTTCGACTTCGGCCATGTCGGCGAGGATGCGCCGGGCGCCGCGCAGGTAGGCTTCGCCTTCGACGGTGAAGGTGATGGCGCGGGTGGTGCGCAGCAGCAGGCGAGTGCCTATGCGTTGTTCGGTGCGGGTGATGATGCGGCTGATGGCCGATGGGGTCAGCCCCAACGCCCTGGCCGCACCCGACAGACTGCCGTGCTCGGCGACCATAGTGAAGACTTCCATCTCTCCCGAGCGCCCGCCGATGTCCATTTGTGCCTCCCGCGCAAAGCTGTAGTTCCCAACCAAGGGCTACTGCTGCAAAAGGCAGGATTGTAGCATTTGGCTCACAGATGAGGAGTCACCCATGCGTATCAATCCCCCCCTTGTAGCATTGTCCGTCGGTGCCTTTGGCATCGGAGTCACAGAGTTTGCCCCTATGGGCATGTTGCCCGGTATCGCCGCTGATCTTGGCGTTTCCATCCCCGCTGCGGGGCTGTTGGTAAGCGCCTACGCCATGGGCGTGTTGATTGGCGCGCCGATCATGACCCTGGCGACGGCCAGGGTGCCCCGCCGTTATCTGCTGATCGGGCTGATGGCGATTTTTACCCTGGGTAATTTGCTGTCGGCATTGGCCAGCAACTACCAGACGCTGATGATCGCCAGGCTGGTGACGTCGCTCAATCACGGAGCGTTCTTTGGGATTGGCTCGATCGTGGCCGCAAGCCTGGTGGCGCCCGAGAAGCGCGCGGGCGCTGTGGCGGCGATGTTCATGGGGCTGACCCTCGCAACCATTGGCGGCGTGCCCCTGGCGACCTGGTTTGGCGAGAACTTCGGTTGGCGTACCGCGTTCTGGGGCATCAGTGGGCTTGGCGCGGTGGTCATGGCCGCGCTGTGGTGGGCCTTGCCCAATACTCCCGCGCCCAAGGGTGGCGGGCTGATGGCGGAAATCCGTGTGCTGGGTCGCGGGCCGGTGCTGGCCGCGTTGGCGCTGACCGTGGTGGGCTCGAGTGCGATGTTTACGGTATTCACCTACATCGCGCCGATTCTGCGCGACGTCACCCACGCTTCGACCAACTTCGTCACCGGGATGCTGGTGCTGTTCGGAGTCGGGCTCACCCTGGGCAATGTGTGGGGTGGCAAGTCAGCGGACCGCTCGGTGGACCGCACCTTGATCATCTCTCTGGTGGTGTTGATTGCCGTGCTGTTGGCCTTTTCGGTGCTGATGCAATGGCCGCTGCCCGCCGCGTTGTCGATCCTGCTGTGGGGTGCTGCCAGCTTTGCCCTGGTGCCGCCGCTGCAGATGCGGGTGATGGAGGCTGCCAAAGACGCGCCTAACCTGGCTTCGGCGATGAACATCGGTGCGTTCAATTTTGGTAATGCGATTGGTGCGGCGTTGGGGGGTGCAGTGCTCAACGCTGGGCTGGGCTACCCGGCTATTTCTCTGGCAGGCGCAATCATGGCTGGGCTGGGTTTGTTGATGGTGCTGGGTTTGGGCTGGCGTGCGCGGCGTGCAGGTTTGCAGACTTGCCCGGAAGCGGTGCAAGCCTGAGCACACGCTGGAAAGCCCTACCCAACTGGCTTATAACTACGCCCTTCAGTCAAGGAGACGCGTAATGAAAACCATGGTAGTTGGTGCCAGCAAGGGCCTGGGCAAAGCCCTGATCGAGGGGTTGGGCGAAGCCGGGGATACGCTGATCGGTGTATCCCGCAGCCGTCCTGACCAGCTCAACCACAAGGCTGATGTGCAGGTGCACTGGATCGAAGCCAACCTGGCCGAACCCGCCAAAGCTGCTCAGACCATTGAAGCTTCGGTAGCCGAGAGCGGGCTGGATACTCTGATTTACAACCTGGGTATCTGGGAAGAATTTGCCTTCGATCCGGCGTACAACTTTTTGGCCGACAGTGATGAGCAGCTCGAAGCCATTGTCACGTGCAACATCACCTCTACCTTGTTGCTGATCAAACGCCTGCTGCCGGTGCTGCTCAACAGCGCCAACCCACGGATCATCCTGACCGGCTCCACCTCCGGCCTGCCGCAAAGTGGCCGCCCTGAGGTGGCCTTTGGTGCCTCCAAGTTTGCGCTGCGCGGGATTGCCGATGCCTTGCGTGAAGGTTATCGGCATCGTCGCCTGGGCGTGACCTGCCTGAACCTCGGTTACCTGAACACCGAAGACCCGTTGAGCGCCCCCCTCGCAGTGGCGGCGCAGCGCGGCGAAGGTCAGTTGATCCCCGTACATGACGTGGTGCAGGTGGTGCGCATGACGCTGAGCTTGTCGCCGGCCAGTTTCGTCAAGGACATCACCTTGCCGGCGATTCTGGATGAGCGGTTTTAGACGGAGAAGAACGCCTGCGGCTATCGTCTAGACTTCATACACCTTTCAACCCGAGGAGCCTTGCGATGAACAACAAGAATACGATCTGCCTCTGGTACAACGGCGATGCCCTGGAGGCAGCGACCTTCTACGCGCAGACCTTCCCCAACAGCGAAGTGAAGGCCGTGCACCGTGCACCTGGCGACTTCCCATCTGGCAAGCAGGGCGATGAGTTGACCGTGGAATTCACCGTACTCGGTATCCCATGCGTGGGCCTCAATGGCGGCCCCCTGTTCAAGCACAGTGAGGCGTTTTCCTTTCAGGTGTCTACCGAGGATCAGGAGGAAACTGACCGTTTGTGGCATGCCATCATCGACAACGGTGGGCAGGCGAGTGCTTGCGGTTGGTGCAAGGACAAGTGGGGGCTGTCGTGGCAGATCTCGCCGAAGGTGTTAGTCGATGCAGTTACCAGCAAAGATCCTGCCGTCGCCAAGCGTGCGTTTGAGGCGATGATGACCATGACCAAGATCGACATTGCTACCATCGAAGCCGCCATTGCCGGGAACTGAACTGTGGGAGCGCTCGAGCCTTGGCGAGACCGCGATGGCGGTGGGTCAGGCAACATAGATGCCGACAGTACCGCCGCCATCGCAGGCAAGCCAGCTCCCACATTTGGATTGCGCGCCTCCCCCATGCGGCAAAAAAAGTCATACAACGGACGCCCGGTTGCGACACGGGCGATACCGGCCTATGTTCCAAGCCATGCTGTTTTTTTGCTGTCCCTCGCCCTACGCCCATCCCGTAACCAGGAGACGACATGCCCACGCCTTCACGTCCTGCCGTACTCGAACTGATCGGCAACACCCCGCTGGTCAAGGTCAGCCGCTTCGATACCGGCCCCTGCACGCTGTTTCTCAAGCTTGAATCGCAAAACCCCGGCGGTTCCATCAAGGACCGCATCGGCCTGGCGATGATCGACGCCGCTGAACGCGACGGTCGTTTGCGCCCTGGCGGTACCATCATTGAAGCCACCGCCGGCAATACCGGCCTGGGCCTGGCACTGGTGGGCCGGGCCAAGGGTTACCGGGTGGTGTTGGTGGTGCCCGACAAGATGTCCACGGAAAAGGTGCTGCACCTCAAGGCCATGGGCGCCGAGGTGCATATCACCCGCTCCGATGTGGGCAAGGGCCATCCCGAGTATTACCAGGATGTGGCGGCACGTTTGGCCAAAGATATTCCAGGCTCGTTCTTCGCCGACCAGTTCAATAACCCGGCCAACCCCTTGGCCCACGAGACCAGCACCGCGCCGGAGATCTGGGCGCAGACCCAGCACGACGTGGACGCCATCGTGGTGGGCGTCGGCTCGGCCGGCACCCTCACCGGTTTGACGCGTTTCTTCAAGCGCGTGCAACCCGAGCTGGCCATGGTGCTGGCCGACCCGGTCGGTTCGGTGATGGCCGAATACAGCCGCAGCGGCAAGTTGGAAACCCCTGGTTCCTGGGCCGTTGAAGGAATAGGCGAGGACTTCATCCCCTCGATCGCCGACCTGTCCAGCGTGCGTCACGCCTACTCCATCAGCGATGCCGACAGCTTCGACCACGCCCGCCAATTGCTCAAGGCCGAAGGTATCCTCGGCGGCTCATCCACCGGCACCCTGCTCGCGGCTGCCTTGCGCTACTGCCGCGAGCAAACCGAACCCAAGCGCGTGGTGACCTTTGTCTGCGACACCGGCACGCGCTACCTGTCGAAGGTTTACAACGACCAGTGGATGAACGACGCCGGCCTGCTGCAGTACAAACACTACGGCGACCTGCGCGACCTGATCGCGCGCCGCTTCGAAGACGGCCGCGTGATCAGCGTGAGCCCAGGCGACACCCTGCTCACCGCCTTCCAGCGCATGCGCCTGGCGGACGTGTCGCAACTGCCGGTGCTGGTCGATGGCCAGACCCTGGTGGGCGTCATCGACGAGTCCGACATCCTGCTGGGCCTGCACCACGACGCCGCAGACTTTTCCATGACCGTCGCCAGCGCCATGACCAACACCCTGCATACCCTGGCCCCCAGCGCCAGCCTGGCCGAACTGCAGGCCGAGCTGGATCGCGGCCTGGTCGCCATCATTGCCGATGCCTCAGGCTTTTATGGCCTGATCACCCGCGTCGACCTGCTTAACCACCTACGGAGATCCCTTGCATGAGCCAGCCCGATAAAAGCGCGTTTGCCACCCGCGTGATCCACGCCGGGCAGTCACCCGACCCGACCACGGGCGCGCTGATGCCACCGATCTACGCCAACTCCACCTACCTGCAGGACAGCCCCGGCGTGCACAAGGGCTTTGACTATGGCCGCTCCCATAACCCCACGCGCTTTGCCCTGGAACGCTGCGTGGCCGACCTTGAAGGCGGCAGCCAGGCATTTGCGTTTGCCTCGGGGCTGGCGGCGATCTCCACCGTGCTGGAACTGCTGGATGCCGGTGCGCACATCGTCTCGGGCAACGACCTGTATGGCGGCACCTTCCGTCTGTTCGACAAAGTGCGCCAGCGCAGTGCCGGGCACCGCTTCAGCTATGTCGACCTGAGCGACTTGTCGGCGTTTGAAGCGTCATTGCAGGACGACACGCGCATGGTCTGGGTCGAAACCCCAAGCAACCCGCTGCTGAGCCTGACCGACCTGCGCGCCGTCGCCCGCATCTGCCGTGCCCGCGGGATTATCTGCGTGGCCGACAACACCTTTGCCAGCCCCTGGATCCAGCGCCCGCTGGAGTTGGGCTTCGATATCGTGGTGCACTCCACCACCAAATACCTCAATGGGCATTCTGATGTGATCGGTGGTATCGCTGTTGTCGGTGACAACCCGGATTTGGCCGAGCGCCTGGGCTTCCTGCAAAACTCCATCGGCGCCATCGCCGGGCCGTTCGATGCCTTCCTGACCCTGCGCGGGGTAAAAACCCTGGCGCTGCGCATGGAGCGCCATTGCAGCAATGCCCTGGACCTGGCCACCTGGCTGGAGCAACAGCCACAAGTGTCACGGGTTCACTACCCGGGCTTGGAATCCCACCCACAGCACGACCTGGCGAAACAGCAGATGCGCGGGTTTGGCGGGATGATTTCAGTGGACTTGAACAGCGACCTGGCCGGCGCGACGCGCTTTCTGGAAAACGTGAAGATCTTCGCCCTGGCCGAGAGCCTGGGGGGCGTGGAAAGCCTGATCGAGCACCCGGCGATCATGACCCATGCCAGCATCCCGGCGGCGACGCGGGCGCAATTGGGGATTGGCGATGGGCTGGTGCGCTTGTCGGTAGGCGTTGAGGATGTGGAGGATTTGCGCGCCGATCTGGCGCAAGCCTTGGCCCACATCTAACTCAATTTCCAGGGTGGCTGTATGTGGGAGCTGGCTTGCCCACTGTAGGAGCGAGCTTGCTCGCGAAAAATCAATAGGCGCCGCGTTTATTCAGGAAACACGCGTTATCGTTGACGTTTTTCGCGAGCAAGCTCGCTCCTACAGGGGGGCTCCAGGGCAGCCCCCGCCCACATTTCAGCGCGCGGTGATATTGGCCCGCGCCGCATGCAGCTTCTTGTAGCTGTCAATCAGGCGCAAATGCCGGTCCAGGCCTTCCAGCTTCATGCTGGTCGGCGTCAGCCCATAAAAGCGCACACTGCCGTCGACCGAGCCGATCACCGCGTCCATGCGCTCATTACCGAACATGCGCCGGAAGTTGGCCTCGTAGTCAGCCAGTTCCAAGTCATCATCCAGTTCCATCTCCAGCACCGCGTTCATCGCCTGGTAAAACAGGCCGCGCTCAACGGTGTTGTCGTTGTACTGCAGGAACATCTCTACGCATTCCTTGGCCTCTTCATACTGCTTCAGCGCCAGGAATATCAGCAGTTTCAGCTCCAGGATGGTCAACTGGCCCCACGCGGTGTTGTCATCGAACTCGATGCCAATCAGCGTAGTGATGTCGGTATAGTCGTCCAGCTCGCTTTCTATCAAGCGCTCGACCAACGCCTGCAACTCCTCCTCGTTGAGGCGGTGCAGGTTGAGGATGTCTTCGCGGAAAAACAGCGCCTTGTTGGTGTTGTCCCAGATCAGGTCGTCCACCGGGTAGATTTCCGAGTAGTCCGGCACCAGGATGCGGCAGGCGGTAGCGCCCAGGTGCTCATACACCGCCATGTAGGACTCTTTGCCCATGCCTTCGAGGATGCCGAACAGCGTAGCGGCTTCCTGGGCGTTGGAGTCTTCGCCCTGGCCGGAGAAGTCCCACTCGACGAATTCATAATCGGACTGGGCACTGAAGAAGCGCCACGACACCACGCCGCTGGAGTCAATAAAGTGCTCCACGAAGTTGTTCGGCTCGGTGACCGCCTGGCCTTCGAAGGTCGGCTGCGGCAGGTCGTTCAAGCCTTCGAAACTGCGGCCTTGCAACAGCTCGGTGAGGCTGCGTTCCAGCGCCACTTCCAGGCTCGGGTGCGCGCCGAACGAAGCGAAAACGCCGCCGGTGCGCGGGTTCATCAAGGTCACGCACATTACCGGGAACTCACCGCCCAGGGACGCGTCCTTGACCAGCACCGGAAAGCCCTGGGCTTCCAGGCCTGCGATGCCCGCCAGGATCCCGGGGTACTTGGCCAGCACTTCGGCGGGGACGTCCGGCAGCGCAAATTCGCCTTCGATGATTTCGCGCTTCACCGCCCGTTCGAAAATCTCCGACAGACACTGCACCTGGGCTTCGGCCAAGGTGTTGCCTGCGCTCATGCCGTTGCTTAGGTAGAGGTTTTCGATCAGGTTGGACGGAAAATACACTACCTCGCCATCGGACTGACGCACGAACGGCAGCGAGACAATGCCACGGGCTTCGTTGCCGGAGTTGGTGTCGAACAGATGCGAACCGCGCAGCTCGCCCTCTCGGTTGTAGACTTTCAGGCAGTAAGCATCGAGGATTTCACTCGGCAGCTCATCGTTGGGGCCCGGCTGGAACCAACGCTCGTCCGGGTAATGCACGAACGGCGCGTTGGCCAGGTCCTCGCCCCAGAACTGGTCGTTGTAGAAGAAGTTGCAGTTCAGGCGCTCGATGAACTCACCCAGCGCCGACGCCAACGCGCCCTCTTTTGTCGCGCCTTTGCCGTTGGTAAAGCACATCGGCGAATGGGCGTCGCGGATATGCAGCGACCACACGTTGGGCACGATATTGCGCCACGAGGCGATCTCGATCTTCATGCCCAGGCCCGCGAGAATCGCCGACATGTTGGCGATGGTCTGCTCCAGCGGCAGGTCCTTGCCGGCAATGTAGGTGCCCGCTGCGGACGTGGAGTTGGGCATCAACAACGCCTGGGCATCGGCGTCGAGGTTCTCGACTTCCTCAATCACGAATTGCGGCCCGGCCTGCACCACTTTTTTCACGGTGCAACGGTCGATGGAACGCAGGATGCCCTGGCGGTCCTTGTCGGAGATGTCTGCGGGCAATTCGACCTGGATCTTGAAAATCTGGTTGTAGCGGTTTTCCGGGTCGACGATGTTGTTCTGCGACAAGCGAATATTCTCGGTGGGAATATTGCGCGTCTGGCAGTACAACTTCACAAAGTACGCCGCACACAACGCCGACGAAGCCAGGAAGTAGTCGAATGGCCCCGGTGCCGACCCATCGCCCTTGTAGCGGATGGGCTGGTCGGCAATGACCGTGAAGTCATCGAACTTGGCTTCAAGCCGAAGGTTGTCGAGAAAGTTGACCTTAATTTCCATGCGGGCACACCAGAATAACGAGCTAAACAAATTGGCCGCCATTATGAAGCGTTTCGCCGGGAAGTCTCAGGGTTTTGCGTATGGGCTGCTGATCGGTGCTAATGTCCAACCTGTGGGAGCGGGCTTGCTCGCGAATGCATGCTGTCAGTTGTTAAACACGTCACTGATAGACCGCATTCGCGAGCAAGCCCGCTCCCACATTTGGACTGCGTTATACCCGTTAGATAATGTTCACCACTGCCAGGACAGGCCATGGAACCGATAGCGCCGAACGCCGCACTGTTGATCATCGATATGCAAAAAGGCATGGCCGATCCCACCCTTGGCCGCCGCAACAACCCAGACGCTGAGCTGCACATACAGCAATTGCTCAATGCCTGGCGCCAGGCGCAACGCCCGATCATTCATGTGCGGCATATCTCCCGCTCTGCCGCTTCGGTGTTCCGGCCAGGCCAACCTGGCTGTGAGTTCCAGGATGCGCTGCACCCCCTGGCCCACGAGCATGTGGTGGAAAAAAACGTACCGGATGCATTCAGCGCCACGGGCCTGGAGCGCTGGCTGCGCCTGCGCTCGATCCAGCAGTTGGTGATCGTCGGGGTCATCACCAACAATTCAGTGGAATCCACCGCACGCTCGGGCGGCAACCTGGGGTTCGACGTGATCGTGGCGGCGGATGCGTGTTTTACCTTCGATCAAACCGACTTGTCGGGGCGGCTGTGGGCCGCAGAAGATGTGCATGCGATGTCGCTGAGTAACTTGGCGATGGACTATGCAAGGGTGTTCAATACCGGGGAAATCCTGGCACGCCAATAACAAGGACGGCAGATATGGTTCAAGGCAAACGTATTGTGGTCATTGGCGCCGGTATCGTGGGGGCTTCACTGGCCTACCACCTGGCCGGCAAGGGCGCGAACGTGACGGTGGTCGATGCCGGCGATGTTGCGTCCGGGGTCACGGCTACTTCATTCGCCTGGATCAACACCACCCACAACGCGCCTGACCCCATTGCCTCTTTGCGCAGTGTAGCTATCCGCGAGTATCACCGCTTGGAACAGGAGCTGCCCAGCGTAAAAATTCGTTGGACGGGCGCCCTGTGTTATGGCACGAACACCCAACCGGCGATGGCTTTACGGGTCACCCGCGAGCGTATTCGCGAGCTTGAACCGCAGTTGAAAAAACCGCCCGAGCACGCGCAGTTCAAAGCCGAAGAAGGCGCGTTGGACGCGGTACACACCACCCAGGCGTTAATAACGGGGGCCCAGGCCCACGGCGCCAAGCTGCTGACGCATACGCGGGTGTTGGGCTTCAAGACTCAGGGCTTACAGGTCACCGGCGTTGAAACCCGCCTAGGCGTCATCAATGCTGACGTAGTGGCGCTCGCCGCCGGAACGGGCACCCCAGCGCTAACGAAGCTGCTGGGTTTTCCCTTGCCGATTGACGCCTCCCCCGCGATCTTTATCCGCTACAGCGCCCCGTCCGGCATCGTGCGCACGCTTATTTCCAATGCGGCAATGGAGGTGCGCGAAAGTGCCGAAGGTATCTGGCTGGCAGCGGAAGACTTCCTGGGCGATGCCGCGCACAACCAACCGGCCGCCATTGCCCTGCGCACCGCCCGCGCCATTGCGGATGAGCTCGAAGGCATCACGTCTATCGAGCCACAATTGGCCTGCGTCGGGCTCAGGCCCATACCGGAAGATGGCATTCCCATCATTGGCGAGTTGCCAGGCCTCAGCGGTACGTATGTCTGCGCGATGCATCCCGGGGTAACGTTAGCGGCCATCGTCGGGCGGCTGGCCAGTGAAGAGATCATGGATGACAGGGCCTGCCCCGCCCTGGCCGCTTGCAGGCCGCACCGATTCTTTCCCCGCTAGAAACGGCTAAAACACCCCGGCATCTTTCAGCATTTGCGGCAACGCCTGCGGCCATACCGTATCGCTCGTCGCGCGTAGGGCCTCTGCCGACCACCAGCGATGATCCGCCATCACTTGGGCCTCCTGTACCGTCCACTCGGCCCTGGATAACGCCTCGCTGGGCGCATGCACAACGAAGTACCGCTCAACCGCCAGCACCGTTTCGCCGCAGGGTAGCATCAAGGTCACGTTGCGCTCTGCTACACATTCCCCGACGCTGCTGACGGTGATCCCGGTCTCTTCGCGCAACTCACGAATCGCGGCGCAGTGAAAGCTCTCCCCCGCCTCCACGCCACCGCCCGGCGTGGCCCAGTAATCCTGGCCGGCCAGGGCGCCGTCTTTATGCACGAAGCGAAACAGCAACACTTGCTGTGCAGGGTTTATGACCAGTAATCGTGCTGCTTTGCGTTCACGCATCTGATTGATTCCTTTCTATAAGAGCCGAAACCATCCAACTCAAAAATGCCCGTAGGCGTGTCGTAAATGCCTCGCCCTCGGCGCTCGGGTTGCGTGCCTCAAACAGGAAGTAGGCGATTTGCACGCGCATGTTCGGGTAATGCTGAACGAACAGCCCGACGTAGTCTTCCAGGGTTTGCGGCCAGGTTTGCGCATCCTCGGCTCGCAGGGTGTGGGTAGCGCGGATCAAGGCCCGCGATGCTTCCCGCTGCAGGTCAAGCCGTGTGCGTTCAGTGCTGGCCTGTTCGATGCGCAACAGGTACGCCGTAAGCGCCTGTTCAAAATCGCCGTTGACCGCCAGGGCGATGGCGCGGGACGGGCGAAACGGTTCGACGTGCAGTGACAGGTCTTCGCCCCAGAGACAGCGGCAATGATGTTTGAGCCAGAAGCCCCAACTGTTTAGGTTTTCAGGCGCCAACACTTGGGCGCGGTGGCCGATGTCAAAGTCGATCTTGGTGACGCTCGGCTGCCGTTGCTCCAGGGCGAGTCGGGCCGACTCCAATTGTTCAAGCACAGGCGCATCCGGTGGCTCGACCAGTATCAGGGAAAGGTCAAGATCAGAAATGCCGATCTCACCTTCGCCCCGTGCGATGCTGCCATACAGGTAGATCCCGTGCAGCCCCAGCTCAGGCCGGGACAAGGTAGCGCAGATATCCGTCAGCAGGGGCTGGAACTCGAGTTGTATAGGCCCATCAGCGACGTTGAGGATATAGCCGTCGGCATCGATGCCTGCAGGTTTTTGGATGTTCACGGGCGGTGCACCTCAATCACCAGACCTTCCTCTTCCCTCGGCACACTGAAATGGCGAGTGATCAGGTCGAACTCGGCATCAGTGGCGGCAAAATCGTGCTCCCCCTGGGCGTTGCGCGCATGCAGGCGCGCACGACAGGTGGCATCGTCCAGCTCCAGGTAATGCAGGCAGTGCGGCACCTTGGCTGCATGGGCCAGGCCGAGTAACCATTGACGATTGGCGACGGTATTGGCCGGAAAATCCAGCACCACATTGACGCCGTACGCCAGCAGATCGATCACCAGCGGCTCAAGTACTCCACGAACCTGCTGGGCACCGCGAAGATAGTCGGCAATGCTCTGGATCTCACCAGGGTAGAGACTGGCCAGCCACTGGTCTTCGCTGAGCACAATGGCTGCGTGCTCGGTGGCAAGGGTCTTGGCGAGTGTGGACTTGCCGGAGGCGATCTTGCCGCAGAGCAGATGCAGGGTGGGCATAACGCGATTCCTCATGTCGGGCTAGGAAGGATGAGTCATATAGCCGCTGTGGTAAACATAAGCAGGCATAGGTATCTACGTAACTTTGTGGGCTGTAGCAGCAGACGGTAACCACGATGCGAAGCGAGCCGCTCTTGATCTTGATCTGCTTTTGATCTTGATCTTAGGCGCCCCGTCAAACCACGCTGGCCGGAATTCGACAGGGATTTGGGGGGTAAACCGGCAGGGATGCCGGTTTAGCCGCCCCGCGCCATGGATGGCGCGTGGCGGCGGCCCCCCAAATCACTGGCGGATTACGGGCACACCGAGCCTGAGCGAGGTGCCGAGTGGTGGGGCAAGAGCGTTTTGCTTACTTTGCCGCTCTTGCAAAGTGAGCCGCCGTCAGGGCGGAACCCTAAGTGGCCGTTACCGAAGGAATGGATATGTACCCAATCCAACTGTGTTGACTGTCAGGCCGCATTCGCGAGCAAGCCCCCCACAGTTTGATCGCGGAGGGTTAGGTAGATAAGCGCTGGCTGTCAGGCCGTCACGGGAGCAAGCTCCCTCGCCACAGGTTCAGCGTCGCACCAAAATTGTGTAGATACCTATGCATATGCAGGGGAACGCCGGATCGAAACACATCTCGACACGCCCTCTCAGTGAACTTTCTTACAAATGCCATGCTCCTTTCCTATGCGAAGTCAGCGCGCCCTGAGTCCAGGGTGCAGAACGATAAGGAGCCGCCACCGACATGACTACCCTCCCCACTTACCCCGTCGTCAGGCCTGGGCCGTTGCATGGCACTTTGCTTGCCGGCACCGTGCCGTTGTTTCTCGGGGCCTTGCTCAGTGATATCGCCTACGGCCAGACCTACCAGATTCAATGGGCCAATTTTGCCTCCTGGCTGATCGCCGGAGCGCTGGTGTTCTGTGGTTTTGCCCTGCTGTTTGCGTTGGTCAACCTAGTGCGTGCCGAACACAAGGGCGGGCGCCCGGTGGCGTACTTCCTGTTGTTGCTGGGCACTTGGGTGCTTGGGCTGGTGAACGCCTTTCAGCATGCCAAGGATGCCTACGCCATGATGCCTGCTGGCTTGGTGCTGTCGGCGATTGTCACCGTGCTGGCGATTGTCGCCACCTGGATCGGCTTGACCAACCTGCGCTCAGGAGCTGCCCGATGAAACCACTCAACACACTGACCCTGCTCAGCGCCGCCCTGTTGCTGAGTGCCTGTGGCGGCGAAGGTGACAAGACCCAGGCGCGCGGCCCTGACCCCAAACTGCCCGAGCAACAAAGCAGCCTGTTGCCGAGCATGAAGATTGCCGAGCCCACCCCGTGGGGCGATCAAAAACCCAAGGTGCCCGAAGGCTACAGCGTCACCGCCATCGCCACCGACCTTGCGATCCCGCGCCAGACCCTGGTGTTGCCCAACGGCGATATCCTGGTGGCCGAAGGCCGAGGCGGCAGTGCGGCCAAGCTCAAGCCCAAGGACGTGATCGCCAGTGTGATCAAGGCCCAGGGCAACACCAAGGTCAAGGGCGGCAACCGCATTACGCTGCTGCGTGACGCCGACGGTGACGGCACCTATGAACTCAAGACGGTATTCGCCGACAACCTCAACGCCCCCTACGGCCTGGCATTCGCCGACGGCAAACTGTATGTGGCCAACCAGGACGCACTATTGCGTTTTGACTACGCCGACGGCCAGACCAAGGCCAGCGCCCCGCCTGTCAAAGTTACCGACCTGCCGGCGCAGATCAACCATCACTGGACCAAGTCATTGGCCGTGAGTGACGACGGGCGTCAGCTGTATGTGGGCATCGGCTCCAACAGCAACATCACCGAACGCGGCATGGAAGTGGAGATCGACCGCGCAATGGTCTGGCAGATCGATGCCGCCACCGGTGCGCATAAGCCCTACGCTACGGGCCTGCGCAATCCGACGGCGCTGACCATCCAACCGGGCTCCGGGCAACTGTGGACGGTGGTCAACGAGCGCGATGAACTCGGCCCCGACCTCGTTCCGGACTACCTGACGTCGGTGCGTGAAGGTGCCTTCTACGGCTGGCCGTACAGCTACTGGGGCCAGAACGTCGACCCTCGCGCACAACCGCAGAACCCGGCCAAGGTGGCTGCGGCGATCAAGCCCGATTACAGCCTGGGCTCCCATGTGGCCGCGTTGGGCGTGGATTTTTCCATCCCTGCCATGGGTGAAAAATTCGCTGACGGCGCGTTTGTCGGCGAGCACGGCAGTTGGAACCGTGACAACCCAGTGGGCTACAAGGTGATCTTCGTACCGTTCAGCAACGGCAAGCCGGCGGGCGAGCCCATCGACTTTGCCACCGGCTTTCGCGGCGACGATGGCAAGACCCGTGGGCGTCCAGTGGGGGTGACGGTAGACCCCAAAGGCGCGCTGATCATTGCCGACGACTTGGCCAATACGATTTGGCGCGTCACGCGTAACCAATAACCGCAGATGACAGGGGCTGCGACGCCCCTGTCAGCCGTCACTCTGCAATTGTGCGTCAAGCCAGGCCAACAACGCCGTAACCTCCTCCCGACTGCCCGCCCCTTGCTGCCTGTAGACCGAAATAGCCTCGGGCAAAAACACGCTTTCAGCACAAGGCCGCACCAGCGCCCCACTCTCTATCAGCCTGCTTGCGGTACGACGCCAACCCATGGCGATACCGTGCCCTTCCACGGCGGCTTGCAACATCAGCGGGTAGCTGTCGAAGGTGGCACTGCGCACATCCCTGGCCAACGTGTGGCCGAACATCTGCAGCCACTCATCCCATTCCATCAAGTGCGGAGGCTCGGAGCTGTGGTGCAGAAATGTGCAGGGCTGTAATTCAGTCAGCGGTAACGGTTGTTCCGGGCAGAGGTAGCCGGGGCTGCACACCGGGAACACCTCGTCGGAGGCGGTGAACATCAGCGTATGGCTGCCACTGGCGCGCCGGGTACTTTGCAGGGCCACATCGAAATGCCCGTCGAACTGGGTGATCGGCCGCGTACAGGTCACCACCTGGATCTCGATCTGCGGGTATTGCTGGTGGAAGGTCGCCAGACGCGGCATCAACCAATAGAACGCCTCGCATAGCTGGCATAGCAGTACCACGCGATTGCGCTGCGGTGATGTTCTCAGGCTGACCGCGCCCTCACTGATGCTCTGCAAGGCCTGGCTGACCACCCGCCCCAGCTCACGCCCTTCTTGCGTCAGGAACACCCCACGGTTGCGCCGAGAAAACAGCTTGACCCCCAGGTTGTCTTCCAACCCGCGGATCTGCCGACTGACAGCCGCCTGGGTGATGTGCAACTCATCGGCCGCCTTGGAGAAACTCTCCAGGCGCGCCGCCGCTTCAAACGGCAACAAGCTGGCCAGAGGCGGTAAGGTTTTGCCAAGTGCATTCATAATCTGTGGTTATGCATCCAAGGCTGAAAACTCGTTTGTAGCACAGCCGCAGCGCTGGGCACCATGAATCTCTCACTTCATGGATCAGCCTGATGACCACCGCCCGCGCCTCACTCTTTACCGGTGTGACATTTGCCGTTGTCGCCACCCTGGGGTGGGCGCTGAACTTCATTGCGCCCTACGTCACGGGCGTCTACAGCCTCTACGACCTGATGGCCGTACGGTTCCTGATGGCCGGTGGGCTGGGCATCGTCTGGATGATGGTGTGCAGGGCGCAATTGAGTGCACTCAGCACCAGCCAGTGCCTGCTAGCCGCAGCACTGGGCGCGCTGGGTTGCCTCGGTTATGGCGTGTGCATTGCTGGCGGTGTGATGTTCGGCGGCCCGGTGCTGACGCCAGCGTTTGTCGGCATGGTCCCGGTGCTACTGGCGTTGATAGGCAACGCCAGTCACAAGACCCTGCACTGGCGCCAGTTGGTGATGCCATTGTCCTGCCTCACAGTGGGGCTGTTGCTGGCCACAGTCAGCAGCCTCCACCTGCCCGGCACCGGTTCCTGGCTGGCGGGGTTGTGTTTCTCTCTGGGCGCAGTGGCCTTGTGGCTGGGGTTCAGCGTCATCAATCAACAGCAACTGGCACGCCTGCCAGCCAGCGCAACTGGCCTGTGGACCGCCTTGATGCTAGTAGGCGCAGGAGGCGCGGCGCTGTGCCTGCTGCCGTGGATATACGCGCTGGGCTTGTTCCGGTTGCCGACCCTTGGTGCGGCGTGGAACCAGGCATGGCCGCTGTATGCCTGGAGCCTGGGCATCGCGGTGATGTCAACGGTGGTCGGCGCCTGGGCCTGGAACGCGGCAACGCAGCGCCTGCCCATGGTACTGAGTGGCCAATTGATTGCCCTGGAATCACTCTTCGCCAGCCTGCTCGGTCTAGGCTTTCACCGGCGCTGGCCGACGCCAATGGAAGCCGTGGGCCTGGCTGCCGTGCTCGTCGGCGTGGTCATGGCGGTTCGTATCCTCCTGGCGCAGGCAACACCCGCCACAACCCATCAGACCTTAGGGGAGATTCAACCATGACCCATTCAAACGACGCACTGGCACTGCCCCACACCTTTGACTTCCACACTCAAGCCGTGCGCTGGGGCCAGCTGGGTACCCAGGGGCCGGCGCTGGTGATGGTGCATGGCACGCCGTTCTCTTCCCATGTGTGGCGCCGTATCGCGCCCTTGTTTGCCCAGCAGTGCCGCGTGTTCTATTACGACCTGCTTGGCTACGGCCAGTCTGAACAGGCGCCGGGCCAGGACGTGTCTCTGGGCGTGCAAAACCTGTTGCTCGCCGCACTGCTACACCATTGGGGCCTGGAACGCCCCCACGTGCTGGCCCATGACTTTGGCGGCGCCACGGCGCTGCGTGCGCATCTGCTCGATGGCTGCGACTATGCCAGCCTGACCTTGATCGACCCCGTCGCCATGGCGCCCTGGGGTTCGCCGCTGGTGCAGCATGTGCGCCGCCATGAGCAGGCCTTCAGCGAAGCGCCGGCCTATATTCATCAGGCGATTGTGCGGGCCTATCTACAGGGCGCCGCCTTCACGCCGTTGCCTGCCGAGGTGCTGCACGCCTACGTCACGCCCTGGACAGACGAGATTGGCCAGCCCGCCTTCTATCGCCAGATTGCACAGATGGACCAGCGCTATACCGACACGATTGAAGACCGGCTCGCCGAACTGCGTTGCCCGGTGCAACTGCTCTGGGGCGAAGAAGACCAATGGATCAACGTGGCACAGGGCGACGCGCTCGCAGGTAGATTAGGTGCACGCTACCTGCGCGTCCCGCGTGCGGGGCATCTGGTGCAAGAGGACGCGCCCGAGGTCATCGTCGCTGCCTTGATGACCTTTCTAGCTAGCGTCACAGATCAGTGATTTCCTTGTGGCGCGGCACCAGCGTCTTCATCACGCTCCAGGCCACCAGGTAAGCCAGAGCGCAGATGGCAAACATGATCATGTAGCCGGTATGGATGTCGTTGATGGACTTGTAATAGTCGAACACCCAACCGCCGATCTTGGTCATGAGCACGCCGCCCAGGCCACCGGCCATGCCGCCAATGCCGACCACCGAAGCCACGGTTTTCTGCGGGAACATATCGGACACGGTGGTGAAAATGTTGCATGACCACGCCTGGTGTGCCGAAGCGCCCACACCGATCAGCAGCACCGGCACCCAGAAGCTGAGGTAACCCAGTGGCTGCGCCAGCAACACCACCAGCGGGAACAGTGCAATCACCAGCATGGCTTTCATGCGCCCGTCATAGGGGGCATCGCCGCGCGCCATGAAGTAGCTGGGGAACCAGCCGCCGCCAATACTGCCGACCATGGTCATGCTGTACAGCACCGCCAGCGGCATCACGATATCGGCGCCTTTCATGCCGTATTGGGCGGACAGGTAAGTCGGCAACCAGAACAGGAAAAACCACCAAACGCCGTCGGTCATGAACTTGCCGAAGGCAAACGCCCAGGTCTGGCGGTAGGTCAACAGTTTGAACCAGGAGACTTTCTTCCCTGCGGTGCCCGTCGGGGCCGGGGTAAACGGTTGTGCGGTCTGGTCGCTGCGGATGTAGGCCAGTTCCTCAGGTGACAGGCGTTTTTGCTGTTCCGGTTTTTCGTACACGGCGGCCCACACGGCTACCCAGACAAAACCCAGCATACCGATGACCATAAACGCCGCCTCCCAACCCCACAGGCCGGCAATCAGAGGCACACAGATCGGCGCCAGGATCGCACCGACGTTGGCGCCGGAATTGAAGATACCGGTGGCCAGGGAGCGTTCTTTCTTGGGGAAATATTCAGCAGTGGCCTTGATCGCGATGGGGAAGTTACCCGCTTCGCCAATCGCCAACACTGCCCGCGACAGCATGAAGCCGGCGATCGACACCGGGATCACCGCCAGGCCAATGGCACCACTGACGGCTGCGATACCCTCGCCCATCGGCACCGCAAACGCATGCATGATCGCGCCGGTGGACCAGATACCAATCGCCACCACGTAGGCGGCCTTGGTGCCGATCCTGTCGACGAAGCGCCCGGCAAACAGCATGGAAATGGCGTAGACGAACTGGAACACCGCCGCGATGTTGGCGTAATCGGTGTTGCTCCAGCCAAACTGCGTCGAGAGTTGCGGCGCCAACAGGCTCAGCACCTGGCGGTCGAGGTAATTGACCGTGGTCGCGAAAAACAGCATCGCGCAGATCGTCCAGCGATAGCTGCCGACCGCCTGGCCGACACGAAGGGCACTGATGGGCTCGTTCAGATTCATGGCATCACTTTTTATTTTTGTTAGATAGGACATATGTAACGTCATATGTCGTCGTACAACTATGAGTTTTATAGCGAGACGTACCCGGGGTGTCAATCGCAAAGATTGCCGCTTATCCAGGATTTACGTGAAATAGGAAAATGTCAGCTCTGCGCAGTTGTAGGATGACAAACCCTGAGCACCAGGCTGGGCGCTTGACCGGGGACATCATCGAGCAGGCCAAAGCGTTGCATGCCGAGTTTCTCAAGTACGCGGATCGACGCCGCATGATCGGGCCGTACCAGGCCGAAGACTTCCGGTAAAGACAGGGTGTCGAACGCCAGCGCCAGGGCATCCCGCCCCAGCTCAGTGGCATAGCCCTGCCCCCACGCCTCGACGGCCAGGCGATAGCCAAGGTTGATGCGCCGCTGCGTCAGATAGTTTAGTGGCGCAATGCCGCCAAACCCGATGATGTGTTCGGGGGCCTCTTTTCGGGCAATTGCCCACCAGCCGTAGCCGTGGGTGGTCCACTGTTGAATCCAGTGATCCAGTAGCCGTTGTGCCGCCTCGAGGTTGGGCAGCGGGCCGGCAGGATTGAACAGGTTGGTTTGGGGATCGCCGAAGATCGCGAACAATCGCTGAACGTCTGCGGCCCGTGGTTGGCGATAGGTGAGGCGCGAATGGCTGCTTGGCATATGAATGACTTCCCTGTTTTGCCTGACTGACAATGACAACCCCCTGTGGGAGCGGGCTTGCCCGCGAAAGCGGAGTGTCAGTCACTGAATCTTTGACTGAACCACCGCTTTCGCAGGCAAGCCAGCTCCCACATTTGATCTATTTTGCCGGTAGCCATGCATCGGCCTCCAGGACCAGGCATTTTTACCCCCGTGAGAAAAAATACACAAAGCGGTGAATTATTTCGTGTCCACTTGTATCTGAACTGACAGAGCGGTGCCATCGTAGCGATGGCACCTCCCCTGTTCAGCTTTTGAGTGGCCCGCATGAAACTACGTAAAAAACGCGTCAAACCCATCGGATTGAAAGACATCACCATTGTCGACGACAACAAGATGCGCAAGGCGATCACCGCTGCCGCACTTGGCAATGCCATGGAATGGTTCGACTTTGGCGTCTATGGCTTTGTCGCCTATGTGCTGGGCAAGGTGTTCTTCCCCGATGCCTCCCCCAGCGTGCAGATGATCGCTGCACTGGGCACCTTCTCCGTCCCCTTCCTGATTCGCCCGCTGGGCGGCCTGTTCTTCGGCGCACTGGGCGATAAGTACGGGCGGCAAAAAGTCCTGGCCGCCACCATCGTGATCATGTCCCTGAGCACGTTCGCCATCGGCTTGATCCCCGGCTATGCCTCCATTGGCATCTGGGCGCCGATACTGTTGCTGCTGTGCAAAATGGCCCAGGGTTTCTCGGTGGGCGGCGAGTACACCGGCGCGTCGATTTTCGTGGCTGAGTACGCCCCGGACCGCAAGCGCGGCTTCCTTGGCAGTTGGCTGGACTTCGGCTCCATCGCCGGTTTCGTCCTCGGCGCGGGTGTGGTGGTGTTGATCTCCACCGTGCTCGGTGAAGCAGAATTCGAGGCCTGGGGCTGGCGCCTGCCGTTCTTCCTCGCCCTCCCCCTGGGCATCATCGGCCTGTACCTGCGCCACGCGCTGGAAGAGACCCCGGCGTTTCAACAGCATGTCGACAAACTCGAACAGGGTGACCGCGAAGGCTTGAGCCACGGCCCTAAAGTCTCGTTCAAGGAAATCGCCACCAAGCACTGGCGTAGCCTGCTGACCTGCATCGGTATCGTCGCGGCCACCAACGTGACCTACTACATGCTGCTCACCTACATGCCGAGCTACCTGTCCCACAACCTGCACTATGCCGAAAACAGCGGCGTGCTGATCATCATCGCGATCATGGTCGGCATGTTGTTTGTGCAACCGTTCATTGGTTTTGTCAGCGACAAGATCGGCCGCAAGCCCTTCATCATCGCCGGCAGCATTGGCCTGCTGTTTCTGTCGATCCCGGCCTTCATGCTGATCACCAGCGGCAAGACCGGCCTGATTTTCGGCGGCCTGTTGATTCTGGCGGTGGTGCTGAACTTCTTCATCGGAGTGATGGCTTCGACCTTGCCGGCAATGTTCCCCACCCACCTGCGCTACAGCGCCCTGGCCAGCGCCTTCAACGTGTCGGTACTGATCGCCGGTGTTACGCCGACCGCCGTGGCCTGGCTGGTGGAGAGCACCAACAACCTGTATATGCCCGCCTATTACTTGATGGTGTTCGCAGTGGTTGGCCTGATCACGGGCCTGACCATGAAGGAAACCGCCAACAAGCCCCTGCGTGGCGCGGCCCCGGCAGCTTCCGACATGGAAGAAGCCAAGGAGCTGCTGCAGGAGCATCACGACAATATCGAGCAGAAAATCGAAGACATCGATGCCGAGATTGCCGCGCTGCAAACCAAGCGCGAAAACCTGGTACAGCAACACCCGCGCATCAACTAATAACCTGACTGTGCGTGGTCGCGGCCTGCGACCACGCCATTGGAGCGTTCAGCATGGTTTCAAGCGTCACCGCCGCACACAGGTTACTCAGCGCAGACGAGCGCGCCGCCATTGCCGAAATTGAAGCAACCACCAACATCCTCAAGCTGGTCACTCGTCTGACCGGGATGAGATTCGCCGGCATCGCCAAGTTCACCGACCAGGAATGGATAGTGTGTTCGGCCTACGACCCGCTGCAAATGGGCATCAACGTCGACGACGTACTCGACCTTGAAACCACCCTGTGCAGTGAGTTCTGCATCAACCCGCACACCCTGTTCATTCCCCAGATCAGCCAGAACGGCCGTTTCGCGTCACGCCCGGTGGTCAAGCAATACGCCATCGAAAGCTACGCCGGCGCACCGATCTTCCTGCCCGATGGCCGCCTGTTCGGGGCGCTGTGTGCGCTGGACTCACGGGCCATGCTGTTCGACGACCCGAACCTGCCGGAAACCCTGAGCCTGTTCGCACGGCTTATTGGCTGCATCTTCTACGCTAATCTGACCCCGGCGGATCACTGACACCCGCCCTGCCCCGCAGTGTTGCCATATCACGCTTGGGCGGCACCCCGAACAGCCGGCTGTACTCACGGCTGAATTGAGACGGGCTCTCATACCCGACTTTGAACGCGGCACTGGAGACATCCTGGTGCTCGTTCAACATCAATCGTCGTGCTTCATTCAGACGCAGCCATTTCTGGTATTGCAGCGGGCTCATCGCGGTCAGTTGCCGGAAGTGATGGTGAAAGGTCGCCGCGCTCATTTGCACCCGCGCTGCCAGTTCTTCCACACGCAAGGCCGCGTCGAAATTCAACTTCAACCAGTCGATGGCCTTGGCAATCCGATAGCCCTGCCCGTCCACCGAGCAGATCTGGCGCAGTCGGCCGGCCTGGTCGCTTTTCAATAGCCGGTAATGAATCTCGCGCTGGATCAATGGCGCGAGTACCGGAATCGCTTCGGGTTCATCCAGCAACGCCACCAGGCGCGCGAATGCGGCCAGCATGCCGTCGGTGACCGTGCCGATCCCCACGCCCTTCATGACCGCACGCTCACGCACCGGCGGCAAGCCACCCTGGGCGATCAGCTCGGCGAGCATGCGCAGGTCCAGCTTGAACGTCAGCCCCAGGCACGGCTGCTCGGGGCTGGCCGCCAGCACCTCGGAATTGGCCGGGATATCCAGCGATGTCACCAGGAACCGGGAAGTGTCGTAGGGGTAGCCCTCGCCGCCGACCCACAACTGCTTCTCGCCCTGGGCCACCAGCACGATGCACGGCTCGACCATGCACACCACCGGCGCAGCGGGTTGCTCACGCCGATAAAAGCCCAGGCCGGAGATCGGCATGGTGTAGTCGCCGGGCGACGGCGTGCGCGAACCAATCGAGTGGATCAGCGCGTTCAATGGGGTGGGAGTGGACGTCATGACAGACCCTTTCAATGCTTCATTGCACTTTACTCGCGCAAGCCACGGGCGTCGTCACCTGGCACTGAAACTCAGAGGATCAGGCAAGTAATCCACTCAAATGCACTACAGAAGCCCTGCCGTCACCCGGAAAATGTGCGGACACTTCACGAGGAACATCCCTATGAAACGCCTCTTGCTCGCTCTGGGCTTACTGGTGAGTTCTCTTTCTTCATTTGGAGCCGATATGTCTAACGGTGCGGATAACTTCTACAGCAGCGACACAGTGACGGCCGAGCCTGTCACCTTCAACAATCAATACGGCATGCAGGTCGCAGGCACGCTGTTCGTGCCCAAGCACCTTGCCCCAGGCTCAAAGCACGCAGCCCTTGTCGTCGGCCACCCGATGGGCGCCGTAAAAGAGCAAAGCGCCAACCTTTACGCCACCAAAATGGCTGAACAGGGTTTCGTGACCCTGTCCCTGGACCTGTCGTTCTGGGGCCAAAGCGCCGGCACACCACGCAACGCGGTGTTGCCCGACCTCTACGTGGAAGACTTCAGTGCCGCCGTGGACTTTCTCGGCACTCGCCCACAGGTCGACCGGGAACGCATCGGTGCCATCGGCATATGTGGCAGCGGCAGTTTTGTGATCAGTGCTGCGAAGATCGATCCGCGTCTGAGGGCAATCGCCACCGTCAGCATGTACGACATGGGCGCGGCCAACCGCAATGGCCTCAAGCACGGCATGACCTTGCAACAGCGCCAGCAGATTCTGCGCCAGGCCGCCAACCAGCGCTATGTTGAGTTCCAGGGCGGCGAGACCCTCTACACCGGTGGCACGCCGCAGAGCCTCACCGGCGACCCGGTCGGCGACGAGTTCTACGACTTCTACCGCACCCCGCGCGGCGAAGTCACCCCGGCGGGCGCCTCATCGCAAACCACCACCCGGCCGACGCTGACCAGCAACGTCAAGTTCATGAACTTCTACCCCTTCAACGATATCGAGACGATCTCGCCGCGCCCACTGCTGCTGATTACCGGAGCCAACGCGCACTCCCGTGAATTCAGTGAAGACGCCTATCAACGCGCCGCCGAGCCCAAGCAATTGCTGGTCATCCCCAACGCCGGCCATGTAGACCTGTACGACCGCGTCGAACTGATCCCGTTTGACACGCTCACCGCCTTCTTCCAGAGCCACTTGCAGTGAGGTCCGTTACCCCTCAATCGCAACGCTGGGGCGCGGTGCTGGCGATGTCGCTCGCGGCGTTTGCGTTGGTCGCCTCCGAGTTCATGCCGGTCAGCCTGCTGACCCCGCTGGCCGCTGACTTGCACATCACTGAAGGCCAGGCTGGCCAGGGTATTTCCGTGTCCGGGGTGTTTGCCCTGCTCACCAGCCTGGTCATCGCGGCGGTTGCCGCGCGGATGGATCGCAAGCGCCTGCTGATGGCCTTGACCCTGCTGATGATCGTCTCTGGCAGCGTGGTGGCGTTCGCACCGAATTACGGGGTGTTCATGTTCGGGCGCGCGTTGATTGGGGTGGCGATTGGCGGCTTCTGGTCACTGTCGGCGGCCACGGCAATGCGCCTGGTCGAGCCCGCCCAAGTGCCAAGGGCCTTGGCCATCGTCAACGGTGGCAACGCCCTGGCGACAGTGATCGCGGCGCCGCTGGGCAGCTTTCTCGGCGGCCTGATTGGCTGGCGCGGCGCATTTTTTTGCGTGGTGCCGGTGGCCGTGAGTGCGCTGGCCTGGCTGTGTCTGAGCTTGCCGGCGCTCAAGCACAGCGGCACGGCGGCCACCGGCAATGCGCTGCGCCTGCTGAAAAACCCCAAGGTGGCCTTGGGCATGTGCGCTGTCAGCCTGTTCTTCATGGGCCAGTTCATGCTGTTCACTTACCTGCGGCCGTTCCTGGAAGGCGTGACCCGGGTCGAGGTGTCCACCCTGTCGCTGATGCTGCTGGTGCTCGGCCTGGCCGGTCTGGCGGGTACGGTGTTGATTGAGCATTTGCTCAAGCGTCACCTGTACCCGACGCTGATTGCCATCCCGCTGATCATGGCAGGCATCGCCTTTGCGCTGGTGGAGTTCGGCGATTCAGCGATTGTCACCACCGTGCTGTTGGGCTGTTGGGGCCTGGTAGCGACAGCCGCACCGGTTGGCTGGTGGACATGGCTGGCACGCACCTTGCCCGACGACGCTGAGGCCGGCGGGGGGTTGATGGTCGCCATCATCCAGTTGGCGATTGCCGCCGGCGCCACCGTCGGTGGTGTGGCATTCGACTTGAGCGGTTATCAGGCCACCTTCGAGCTGAGCGCCGCCTTGCTGGTAGTCGCCACGCTGCTGGCTTACCTGGCATCCCGGCGCCCTGCTCACGCGCCCATGGCAAGCGGCACTACTTGAAAAAATGACTCGGCGTTTTGCCAAACTGTTTCTTGAACATGCTGGTAAAAGCGCTGGGGCTTTCGTAGCCCAATTCAAACGCCACATCGATGATCTTCTCCCCCACCGCAATGCGCTCCAGCGCCAGCAGCAACCGCGCCTGCTGGCGCCATTGGCCGAAGGTCATGCCGGTTTCCTTGCGGAACAGGCGCTGGATGGTGGTTTGGTCCAATCCCAACCGCGCACTCCAGTCGGCGACGGTGGAGGCGTCACTGGGTTCATCCTGCAACGCCAGGCAGATCGGGCTCAGACGCGGGTCGGCAGGCTGGGGCAGCGACAGCGGCAAGGCCGGGAGAATAGCCAGTTCGTCAAGAATCAGGTGCATGATCCGCGCGTCGCGTGAATCCTCGGCATACGGCGGCTTCAAGCTCACCGAGGCCTTGATCAGTTCACTCAGCAACGGCGAGACCGTCACGGTCTTGGGCTCGGCCGGCAGGTTGGGGAAGCTGTCCGGGCGCACGAACACGCTGCGCATCTTCAGCGTACCCACGCAGCGCAGTGAGTGAACTTGACCGCAAGGCATCCAAAAGCCACGATTGGGCGGCACCGTCCATTGCCTCAGGGCCGAGTACACCACCATCACACCGCCAATGGCGTACAGCAGTTGGTGCTTGTTGTGGCTGTGTTCGGGGATCACCCAGTTTTCGGGGTAATCGGTGGCCGAGCTGATGACGGCCCAGTCGCCCTCATCGATTTCTCGCAGAAATTTATCCAGTGATTTGATCATTTCGCCCTTTTTGCGATGGTTTCTGCCCGAATTGCGCGAGACAGGCATTGACGCCGAATCTAGCATAAACGCCGAGTCCAGATGGAGTGGCGGTTCACATCACCGTCGCCCGCCTCCACGCCTGTCAGCTGCCTTGTACGGAATGCCCGCATGTCCACAGTCACAGCGTCACCCGCCGCACCTTCGACCAGCCCGCAAGTAAGCCCCTTAGTCATGCGCGTCCTGGGCGCCTGTGCCCTGGCGCACCTGATCAATGACTTGATCCAGGCTGTGCTGCCATCGATCTACCCGATGCTCAAGGCCAACTACGGCCTGAGCTTCACCCAGGTCGGCCTGATCACCCTGACCTTCCAGTTGACCGCCTCCCTGCTGCAACCGTGGATCGGCTACCACACCGACCGCCATCCCAAACCCTGGTTATTGCCGGCGGGCATGGTGTGTACCTTGATCGGCATCTTGATGCTGGCCTTTGTCGGCAACTTCCCGGCGATATTGCTCGCGGCGGCGCTGGTGGGTGTGGGCTCATCGACCTTCCACCCAGAAACCTCCCGCGTCGCACGCCTGGCTTCCGGCGGGCGCTACGGCCTGGCGCAATCGACCTTCCAGGTCGGCGGCAACACCGGCAGCGCTTTCGGCCCGCTGCTGGCGGCGGCGATCATCATTCCCTACGGCCAAAGCCACATTGCCTGGTTCGGCCTGTTTGCGGTGTTCGCCATCCTGGTGCTGTACGGCTTGAGCCGCTGGTACCGCCACCACCTCAACCTGTTCAAGCTCAAGCAAGGCAGCCAGGCGACCCACGGTTTGTCCAAAGGCCGCGTGACCTTCGCCCTGGTGGTATTAGCCGTGCTGGTGTTTTCCAAATACTGGTACATGACCAGCCTGACCAGTTACTTCACGTTCTACCTGATCGAAAAATTCCAGCTGTCGGTAGCCAGCTCCCAGATGTACCTGTTCCTGTTCCTCGGCGCAGTGGCCGTGGGCACCTTTGCCGGTGGCCCGATCGGCGACAAGATCGGCCGCAAAAAAGTCATCTGGTTCTCTATCCTCGGCGCCGCGCCATTCACCCTGGCCCTGCCCTACGTCGACCTGTTCTGGACCGCCGTACTCAGCGTGGTCATTGGCTTTATCATCGCCTCGGCGTTCTCCGCCATCGTGGTGTTTGCCCAGGAACTGGTGCCAGGCAATGTGGGCATGATCGCCGGGATATTCTTCGGCCTGATGTTCGGCTTCAGCGGGATTGGCGCGGCGCTGCTCGGGATGCTCGCTGACCATCACGGCATCGAGTACGTGTACAAGCTGTGCTCGTTCCTGCCGCTGGTGGGTATCCTCACGGTACTGTTGCCGTCGACCAAAGGCGTTTGATCGTAAGCCGTCATCACCTTCTGTAGGAGCGAGCTTGCTCGCGAAAAACTCACAAGCGCCGCGTTTATCCAGGAAGCACGCGTTATCGTTGACGTTTTTCGCAAGCAAGAACTAGGCGTCCCCCTCGCTCCTACAGGTTATGACTGACCCTCACACTGCGCCCGGTCTTCACCGACTCCAGCGCACAATCAGCCAGATGCAACGCATACAAACCATCGCGCATACTGGTGGGCAACTCGCGCCCCTCATTCAGCGCATCGATGAACTGCGTCAGCTCATTGCGATACGCATCCGCGTAACGCTCAAGGAAAAAATGCTGCAACGGCTCTAACGCTTCGGTGTGCTCAGCGCTCCAATGGCGTACGGTGCTGGGCCGGTGATTGTCGGTCAGCAGCACGCCGCTGGCGCCGGAAACTTCTACGCGCTGGTCGTAGCCATACACCGCCTGGCGGCAGCAGTTGATATGGCATTGTTTGCCCGAAGCGGTACGTAGCAGGACCATGACGCTGTCGTAGTCGTCGATCTGCTCCAGGGTCGGGTCCACCAGGCGGCTGGCGAAGGCGCTGACATCTACGGGTTCCTCGCCGAGCAAGTGGCGAGCAGTGTCAAAGTCATGGATGGTCATGTCGCGCAGGATCCCGCCAGAGTGTTCCAGGTAGTCACGCGGTGCCAGGCCAGGGTCGCGACTGGTGATGATCACCTGGCGCACGGCGCCGATCTGGCCGGCGTCCAGCGCCTGGCGCAGGCGCAGCATGTCGGGGTCGAAGCGCCGGTTAAAGCCAAGCATTACCTTGCCGCCCTGACGCTCCACGGTTTGCGCAGCGCTGCGCGCCTTGGCGATGTCCAGGTCGATGGGTTTTTCGCAGAGCACCGCCTTGCCCTGGGCCACCGCAGCCAGCAACAGGTCGATGTGGGTGTCGGTGGGCGTGCCGATCACCACCGCATCGATGTCCTCGCGGCTCAGCACGGTGGCGCAGTCATACGCGGCGTCACACCCTAACTGAGTGCTCAAGGCATCGACACCTGCGCGCCAGGGGTCGGCCACCAGCACCAGCGTGGCATTAGGATGGGCGGCAACGTTGGCGGCGTGGATCTTGGCGATGCGCCCGGCACCTAGAACGGCGATACGTAGCATGGTCGAACTCCTGGATTATTATTGGATAGGGTGTTTCAGCGCTTCAGTCCGGCAGGTTGAACGGCGTGACGATCTGCACCTGTGACGGCGCAATCGGCCCGGCCTTCCATAGCCGGTGGTATTGCAGGATGTGCAGGAATACGTGGCGGGCATCGATCTGCAGGTTGTGATCAATGATCGCCGCGACTTTTTCTTCGCGCAGCAGTTGGCGGTTTTCTTCGTCAAGGTCGTGGCCGATGAATACCTCCAACGAACGGTCCTGCGCGGCAAACGCGTCGACAATTGCGCGGTTGCCACCGCCGACGCTGTACACCGCCTTCAGCCCGGGGTGCTGGTGCAAGGCTTGGGTCACTCGTTCAAAGGTGCGCTCATACACGCCGTAGCCGCCGCTGATATCCAGTACCCGCAGGTGCTCGGCGCGGCCACGCAGCCAGGCACGAAAACCCATCTCGCGCTCTTCTTCACCGCGGAACAATTCGCTGCCAATCACCACCGCCACGTCCTGAGGATCGGTCGGCAGCCAGCGCGACATCAGGTAGGCAGCGGTCTGGCCGGCCGTGCGATTGTCCATGCCCACATAGCCGATGCGCTCGCTTTGGGGCAGGTCGGTGACCAAGGTCACCACCGGGATGCCGGCCGCAATCAGCTGCTTGACGGCCAGGTTCACCGCCGGTTCATCCGCAGCCTTGAGCACCACACCCTGGCTGCCCGTGTCGAGGCAGCGCAGCAGTTGGTCGTGCATGGCCTGGGGCTCGATCTCCTCGAACAGGTGAAAACGTGGCGCGATGCGAAACGGTGCCAGGCTGGCCAATTGGCAAACGATCGCCGCCTGCACCGCAGCGCTGAAACGCTGGGGCGTGTGCATGATGACGTCCACATGGAAGGTGCGCCCCACGGCCAAGCCATTTTTTTCCTGGGATTCCAACTCCTCCAATGCCTGCTCGATACGCCGCCGGGTCTGGGCATGCACGCTGCCGCGCTGGTGCAGCACGCGGTCCACCGTGGCCTTGCTGACGCCAGCCTGGGTGGCGAGTTGCTTGATGGAAAAATGTTTTGCGCGTTCGAGCATGGGTTTCGCCTGAGGTGTATTTGAGGTCTTTTTTGGGCGTTACTGAGGTTTTGCAATGCTAATCTCAGTTTTGCCTGGCGTCGAGCCGGGCCAGCAAAACAATAAAAACTCCAGGAGAACCCTCATGCTCCACACCGATCTTGCGACCTCGTTCAGCGGCCAATACTTTGTCGTGACCGGCAGCACCCAGGGCCTCGGCGCGGCGGTGGCCCATACCCTGGCTCGCCGTGGTGCGGCCGGGCTGATCATTTGCGGGCGTCGCCGTACCGAGGGCGACGAGCAGGTTCGCCAACTGGCACAGTTGGATTGCCAGGCGTTTTTTGTCGAGGCCGACCTGGAAAAGGTCGAGGACTGCCGCGCAATCATCGAAGCGGCGCGCGTCCATTTCGGCACCTTGCACGGCTTGGTGAACTGCGCCGGCATGTCTGACCGTGGCACCATTCTCGACACCTCGCCGGAACTGTTCGAGCGCTTGTTTGCGGTGAATGTGCGGGCGCCGTTTTTCTTAATGCAAGAAGCGCTGAAGCTGATGATCAGCAGCGGTGTTGAGGGCGCGGTGGTCAATATCCAGAGCGTTACCGGCCATGGTGGGCAGTCGTTCTTGAGTGCTTATGCGGCGTCCAAGGGCGCGCTGGCGATCCTGACCAAGAACGTCGCATTCAGTGCCTTGCGCAACCGCATCCGCGTGAATGGCCTGAACATCGGCTGGATGGACACGCCCCACGAGGATCAGATCCAGCGCCAGTACCACGGCGCCCAGGACGGCTGGCTGGCCGATGCCGAACGCACCCAACCGTTTGGGCGCCTGCTCAAGCCCGAAGAGGTAGCGCGCAGCGTGGCATTTCTGCTGTCCACTGAGTCGGGAATGATGACTGGCGCAGTGATCGACCTTGAACAAGGTGTGGTCGGCTGCACCGACAGCAGCACCCCACAACCTCACCAGGCCCTGAGCCTTCCAGGAGGTATGTGATGTCGGCTTTCGTAACCGGCGACGCGGTGCGCCTGGCCGACTTCAGCCGGATCTGTGCGCAGCGCACCAACGCCAGCGACTACCCGCTGTGCCTTGAGGTACAAGGCAATGTGCCGATCTATCAGGCCCACACCTTGCGCAACAGCGACCGCCTGGTCGTCATGAACGAACTGCATCACCTGTTCCGTGACGGGCCCGGCGTAATGGTGGTGCGCCAAGCCTATGAAGACCTGGAAGTGGTGGACCGCCACAGCCAGGTCTTCGACGCGATCTTTGCCCATGAAGCCGCCCAGGGCGTGGCCGCCGATCACTTTGCCAAGGCCGGCAGCAATGGCAGGATCTGGAACGCGCTGCAGAAGGCGGCCTTACAGTCCCCCGAATCCTTTGCCGAGTACTACGCCAACCCTCTGCTGGGGCTGATCGCCGAAGCCTGGTTGGGGCCGGGTTTTCAAGTCACGGCGCAAGTCAACGTGGTGCATCCAGGTGGCCAGGCGCAGCAGCCGCACCGTGACTATCACCTGGGTTTCCAGACCAACGATGTGATCGAACGTTTTCCGCTGCCGCTGCATGCGCTGTCCCAACATCTGACGTTGCAAGGTGCTATCGCACACTCGGACATGCCGCTGGAAACCGGCCCCACCCAGCTGCTGCCCTTTTCCCAACAGTACGCCTTGGGGTACCTGGCGTGGCGACGCACGGACTTTATCGACTACTTCCAGCAACACGCGGTGCAATTGCCGCTGAACAAGGGCGACTTGCTGTTCTTCAACCCAGCGCTGTTCCATGCCGCCGGCACCAATCGCACGGCCGATCGCCAGCGCATGGCCAACCTGCTGCAAATCTCCTCGGCGTTCGGCAAGCCAATGGAAGCCATCGACCGCGACCGCATGATGCTGGCGGTGTATCCGGTGCTGCTCGCCAACCCCAACCTGGATGCCCACGCCGTGGTCGCCTGTACCGCAGACGGGTACTCCTTCCCCACTAACCTCGACACCGACCCACCCTTGAGGGGCCTGGCCCCGCAAACCGGGCAACAACTGATGCTGCAAGCCCTCGACGAACGCTGGCCGTGCTCGGACTTCGCCGCCGCCGTGGCGCAGCTGCGGGCCAAACGCCAAGCGTGAACCGCCCTGCTTTGACAACAACAAAAACAACGGAGCACAACCATGAAGAAGCAACTCCTTGCGGCACTGTTAGTCCTTGCGTTCAGCCCTTGGGCGCTGGCGGACATTCGCATCGGCGTGAGCATCGCCCAGGTAGACGACGTATTCCTCGCACAAATGCGCGACTACATGGCCGCCCACGCCAGGGAACTGCCCGATGTCACCCTGCAATTCGAAGACGCCCAGGGCGACGTGGTGCGTCAACTCAATCAGGTGCAAAACTTCACCGCCCAAGGCATGGACGCGATTATCGTCAACGCAGTGGACACGGCCGCCACCCAGAAGATGACGCTCAATGCCCAGCAGGCCAAGATTCCGCTGGTGTACGTCAACCGCCGTCCGGAGTTCAAGGAGGTGCCAGCGGGCGTGGGCTATGTCGGTTCGGACGAGATCAAGGCCGGCGAAATCCAGATGCGCTACCTGGCCGAGAAAATGGGCGGCAAGGGCAACCTGGCGATCATGCTCGGGCTGCCGTCCAACAACGCCACCCATAACCGCACGCTGGGGGTGAAGACCGTGCTAAAGGACTACCCCGACATCAAAATCATCGAGGAACAAAGCGCCGAATGGCAGCGCGGCAAGGCGATTGACCTGATGAACAACTGGATCGTATCCGGGCGCAAAATCGATGCCGTGGCCGCGAATGCCGATGAAATGGCGATTGGCGCGGCCATGGCTATCAGCCAGGCAGGCATGCAGCCGGGCAAGGACATCCTGGTGGCCGGCAGCGACGGCGGCGCAGCTGGATTGGACGCGGTGAAAAAAGGCCAGCTGTTGGTCACGGTGTACCAAGACAACAAGGGCCAGGCAGTGGGTTCCATCGACCTGGCAGTGAAGATGGTCAAGCAGCAGCCGTACACGGCGGAGCTGACGATTCCTTATCAGCAGATCACCAAGGACAACTACCAAGCGTTCCTTAATCCCTGAAGACCGCGCACTACTCATGGCAAGGGAGCTTGCGCCCTTGCCATACAGGCTTAGTTGAGCGTTCGCCGAGAAAACCCATTAACCACGATATAGAGCAACGGCCCCACCGACACAAACACCGCCGTCAGCACAAAGTACGGCAACACCGAGCCTATCGACCGCCCTCGCCCACGCGCATCCCGGTACATCCACACACACGCCAGCACCGCCATCAGGTACAGGTCAATCACCACCTGCGCCGTATCGGGCCTGGACATCAGTTCCCATCCAAATGCCAGCAGTGACTGCTCGGCCGTGAGCATCGTCGCCACCGTATAGAGGGTAAACCCGAGCAAGGCCGCCAGGGCGATATAAGGTTTTTGCATGGTCTCTTCCTTGAAGTGCAACGTTAATCAGCGCGGCCACCTTAGCGATAAGAGGCTGCCGCTCGCAATCCTGCTGACGTCTTTCTCGAGATGTCCTGCGCGCCGCCTACACGAAGTATGCCGCGCTGGTTTTGTGAAATATCTGTACGTAGACTGCCGCCATACCCCCACTTGAAGGCGGCGAAAAAAACGTGATGCAAGTTACTGAAGTCTCCATTGCCCAATTGCGCGCTGCGCTTGAAGCCGGCCAGACCACGGCAGTTGAACTGGTGCAGGCGTACCTGGCGCGGATCGATGCCTACGATGGCCCGCAGACGGCCACTGCACTGAACGCCGTGGTGGTACGAAATCCCGAGGCGATCAACGAAGCCCAGGCGTCCGATGCGCGCCGCGCCAAGGGGCAAACCCTGGGGCCGCTGGATGGTATCCCCTACACGGCCAAGGACAGTTACCTGGTCAAGGGGCTGACGGCTGCATCCGGCAGCCCGGCGTTTGCCAAGCTGGTGGCCCAGCGCGATGCCTTCACCATTGAGCGTCTGCGTGCCGGTGGCGCTATCTGCCTGGGCAAGACCAACATGCCGCCGATGGCCAATGGCGGTATGCAGCGTGGCGTGTATGGTCGGGCCGAGAGCCCTTACAACGCCGACTACCTCACCGCGCCGTTTGCTTCGGGTTCCTCCAACGGTGCCGGCACCGCCACCGCCGCGAGCTTTGCCGCGTTCGGGCTGGCAGAAGAAACCTGGTCCAGCGGTCGCGGCCCGGCCTCCAACAATGGCCTGTGTGCCTACACGCCTTCGCGTGGGGTGATTTCGGTGCGCGGCAACTGGCCGTTGACCCCGACCATGGACGTGGTGGTGCCCTATGCGCGCACCATGGCCGACCTGCTGGAAGTGCTCGACGTCGTGGTGGCCGAAGACCCGGACACACGTGGCGACCTGTGGCGCCTGCAACCCTGGGTGCCGATCCCCAGCGTCACCTCGGTGCGCCCGGCGTCATACGCGGCCCTGGCAGTCAGCAGCGAAAGCCTGGCCGGCAAGCGCTTTGGCGTGCCGCGCATGTACATCAACGCCGACCCGGATGCTGGCACCAGCGAAAAACCCGGTATCGGCGGCCCGACCGGGCAAAAGATCCACACCCGCGCCACGGTGATCGAACTGTGGCAAGCCGCGCGTCAGGCATTGGAAGCGGCGGGTGCCGAAGTGATCGAAGTGGATTTCCCGCTGGTGTCCAACTGCGAAGGCGACCGCCCCGGCGCACCGACGGTGTTTACCCGTGGCCTGGTCTCCAAAGAGTTCCTCCACGATGAGCTGTGGGAACTGTCTGCATGGGCCTTCGATGACTTCCTGCGCGCCAACGGTGACCCTAGCCTGAACCGCCTGGCCGATGTGGACGGGCCAAAAATCTTCCCTCACGACCCGGGCACCCTGCCCAACCGTGAAGACGACCTGGCCGCCGGCATGGACGAATACGTGCGCATGGCCCAGCGCGGCATCACGCCGTGGGACCAGATCAGCACCGTGCCCGATGGCCTGCGCGGCCTGGAGCAAACCCGGCGCCTGGACCTGGAAGACTGGATGGACACTCTAGGGCTCGACGCCGTGCTGTTCCCCACCGTGGCCGACGTAGGCCCGGCGGATGCCGATGTGAACGAAACGTCTGCCGACATTGCCTGGAGCAACGGCGTGTGGGTGGCTAACGGCAACCTCGCCATCCGCCACCTGGGCGTGCCCACTGTCACCGTGCCGATGGGCGTGATGGCGGACATTGGCATGCCGGTGGGGCTGACCTTCGCCGGGCGTGCCTATGACGATTCGGCGCTGTTGCGCTTTGCCTCGGCGTTCGAAGCCACCGGTAGCAAACGGATGATCCCGCCGCGTACGCCACCATTGGCAGCCAGCTAAACGCGGTCACCTGTGGGAGCTGGCTTGCCTGCGATGGCGGCCGTTCAATCGACAGAGATGTCGAATGTGCCGCCCACAGGTAACTACGATGCGAAGCGAGCCGCTCTTGATCTTGATCTGCTTTTGATCTTGATCTCAGGCGCCCCGTTAAACCACGCTGGCCGCACGCAGGCTTGAATTCGTGGGTAACCCGGCAGGACGCCGGGTTAGCCGCCCCGCGCCATGGATGGCGCGTGGCGGCGGCCCACGGATTCAAGCCTGCGTTCGGGCACACCGAGCCTAGGCGAGGTGCCGAGTGGTGGGGCAAGAGCGTTTTGCTTACTTTTGCGCTGTTCAAAAGTGAGCCGCTGTAAAAGCGGAACCCTAAGTAGCCGTTACCGTAGGAATGGATATGTACTCGGTATTACGGTGTCGACTGTGAGGCCGTTTTCGCAGGCAAGCCAGCTCCCACAGTTGGATCATGGGGTGTCAGGTAGATAGGCGTCTCCTGGCAGGCCGCCATCGCAGGCAAGCCAGCTCCCACAGTTGGATCATGGGGTGTCAGGTAGATAGGCGTCTCCTGGCAGGCCGCCATCGCAGGCAAGCCAGCTCCCACATTTTGCCCGTATTTCAAATCAAGCCCTGTGGCTAGGTCTTGACTCACCACACCACCACCTTGCGCACCTTCACCAGCGCCTCACGCAGCGCCGCCATGGGCACCGAACCCAGGGCCAGGCGCAGTGCATGGGGCACCTGGGCCGAGACCGCGAACGGTTCGGCGGTTGAAACAGAGATGCCTGCGCGCTGCAAGGTCATGGCGACCTGATCGGCGCGGGCGTCTTGCGCCAACGGCAGCCACAGAAAGTAGGATGACGGGTGGCTGATGGTCTTCACACCGCTCAGCACCTGTGCCGCCAACGCCTGGCGAGCCTGGGCATCCGCGCGCTTTTGCGCCTCCAGTTGCGCCACCGTGCCGTCTTCGAGCCAGCCCACCGCAATCGCGCTCATCACCCCCGGCACGTTCCAGGTGGTGGCCATGATCGTGCGTTCCAAGCCGCTTACCCAAGCCATAGGCGCAGCGATAAAGCCCACGCGTAAACCGGTGGCGACACTCTTGGACAGCCCGCCGATGTACACCGTGCGCTCCGGTGCGAGGGTCGCCAAGGGTGGCGGCGCTTCTTCGGCGAGAAACGCATAGGCGCCATCCTCGATGATCATCAGGTTGTGCTGCCGGGCGATTGCCACCAAGCGCTCGCGCTGCGCCAGGCTCATCACCCAGCCCAATGGGTTATGCAGGGTCGGCATGCTGTACACCGCTCGCACCGGGCGCTGGCGACACAGGCTGTGCAGGTGGCCCAGGTCCGGGCCGCTGGCGGTGACGGGGATGGCGACGATTTCCAAGTGCAGGGTTTCGGCCAGTACCTTGAAACCCGAATAGGTCAATGCATCCACCGCGACCACATCCCCAGGTTTGAGCAAGGTCATCATGCTCACCGCCAGGCCATGCTGGGCGCCGCTGACCACCAGCACCTGCTCGGCTGGCACCGTCAGCCCTCGGTTCAACAAGTGCCGGGCCACGGCGGCGCGCTCGTGCACACGCCCGGCATGGGGCTGGTAACGCAGCAGCGCCTCCAGGTCGCCAGACAGGGCGAGTTGGCGCAACGCCGTGCGCAGCAGCTCGGCCTGCCCCGGCAAAGACGGGTAGTTGAAATTCAGGTCAAGCAAACCCGCCGCAACCGTCATCTGCCCACTGCCCTGCCCCGGTGGCAAGGCAATCTCACGCACGAAGGTGCCGCGCCCGGTTTCGCCACTGACCAGGCCCATGGCTTCCAGCTCGCTGTACACCCGGCTGGCGGTGACCAGCGCCAGGCCATGCTCGGCGGCCAATTGCCGATGGGTAGGCAACCGCGTGCCGGGCTGCAATTGGCCGCTGCGGATGGCCTCGGCGAAGGTATCGACCAGCGTCTTGTAGCGCGCACGGGGCATAAGGATGTATCCATGACAATTTTTTGATTGTCTTAATCTTCAATCCTAGGATGCCCAGCACGCAACTGCCATTTTCCGACAGGTCCCCCATGGAACGCACTTCTCCCCTCGCCACTCTGGACAGCAGCACCCAGGGTTGGATCAACGGCTTTATCGGCGTAGTGATTTTCAGCGGCTCGCTGCCAGCCACGCGCCTGGCGGTCATGGAATTCGACCCGGTGTTCCTGACCATGATCCGCGCCACCCTCGCTGCACTACTGGGGCTGTGCCTGCTGGGGTTATTCAAGGAAAAACGCCCCACGCGCCAGCAATGGGCACCGCTGGTAATCGTCGCGCTTGGCGTGGTGATCGGCTTTCCACTGCTGACGGCCCTGGCCCTGCAGTACGTGACCTCGGCCCACTCCATCGTCTTTATCGGCCTGCTGCCACTGGCTACGGCGGTGTTCGGCGTGCTGCGCGGCGGTGAGCGGCCGAGGCCGGTGTTCTGGTTGTTTTCGATCCTGGGCAGCCTGCTGGTGATGGGTTATGCCGTTGCACAAGGTTTGAGCGCCGCACCCGCGGGCGATGTGCTGATGCTGTTGGCGGTGCTGGTGTGCGGCCTGGGGTATGCCGAAGGCGCCAAGCTGTCGCGCAGCCTGGGCGGCTGGCAGGTGATCTGCTGGGCGCTGGTGGTGTCGCTGCCGGTGGTGGCGCCCTTGAGCCTGCTGCTGGCGCCGTCCACCCTCAGCGGTATCAGTTTGCCGGCGTGGTTGAGCCTGGGCTATGTGGCGTTGTTCAGCATGTTGATCGGCTTTGTGTTCTGGTACCGCGGCCTGGCCCAGGGCGGCATTGCCGCGGTCGGCCAGTTGCAGTTGCTGCAACCGTTCTTCGGCCTGGCGCTGGCAGCGGGTCTGCTGCATGAACAGGTCAGCCTGGGCATGGTGCTGGTGACGGTGGCGGTGATCGGCTGCGTGGCCGGGGCGAAGAAGTTTGCTCGCTGACCCCTGGCCTGCTAAATAGAGGCGTCGCCCAAAAAATAACAAGGACTCTGCATGCACAGCGCTTCTCTCCAGGACACCACGGCGCCGGAAGGCATCTGCTACGGCTGCGGCAGCAGCAACCCCCATGGCCTGCACATCAAGAGCCGCTGGGATGACGATGGCGTGCACGTCATTGCCGAGCATCAACCCGAGGCTAAATACAGCGGCTGGCCAGACTTGGTCTACGGTGGCCTGATCGCCATGCTGGTGGACTGTCATTCCAACTGGACCGCCATGGCCTACCACTACCGCGCCGAACAGCGTGAACCTGGCAGCCTGCCGCGCATCGATTGCGTCACCGGCAATCTGGGGATCAAATTCATCAAGCCCACGCCCATGGGTGTGCCCCTGGTCCTGCGGGCTCGGGTCGAAGGCGAAGTCGGCCGCAAAAGCCGTGTGGTCTGCGAAGTGTATGCAGGCAGCGTGCTCACCGCCGTCGGCGACTCGGTGTTCGTGCGCGTCGACACCGGGCAACTGGCCGCTGCCGCCCATGGCCGCGAGGTTTGATCCTGGTCTACAGTGACGGCAACCGCTAATCGAGGACTGCACCGATGACTCGTCTGACCGCGAAAGACTTTGCTCCCGAACTGCTGGAACTCTACGACGGCTACGCCCACGGCAAGATCAACCGCCGCGAATTTCTCGACCGCGCCGCGCTGTTCACCCTCGGTGGCCTCACCGCTTCGGCATTGCTCGCGGCCCTGAGCCCCAATTACGCCCTGGCCGAACAGGTGAAGTTCACCGACCCGGATATCGTCGCCGACTACATCACCTACCCCTCGCCCAAAGGCAACGGCACCGTGCGCGGCTACCTGGTACGCCCAGCCAAGGCCGCAGGCAAGCTGCCCGCCGTGGTGGTGGTGCATGAAAATCGGGGCCTGAACCCCTATATCGAAGACGTCGCCCGACGCCTGGCCAAGGCCGGCTTTATCGCCCTGGCCCCGGACGGCCTGACCTCGGTGGGCGGCTACCCTGGCAATGATGAAAAAGGCGTGGCACTGCAACAGACCGTCGACCCGACCAAACTGATGAACGACTTCTTCGCCGCCATCGAATGGCTGATGCACCACGACAGCAGCACGGGCAAAGTCGGCATCACCGGGTTCTGTTATGGCGGTGGCGTGACCAATGCAGCGGCGGTGGCCTACCCGGAACTGGGCGCGGCAGTGTCGTTCTACGGGCGCCAACCCGACGCCAGGGATGTGCCGCGCATCAAGGCGCCGATCATGTTGCATTTCGGTGAGCTGGATACGCGCATCAATGAAGGCTGGCCAGCGTATGAGCAGGCATTGAAGGCCGCAGGTACGACGTATGAGGCGTTTATCTACAAGGGCGCCAATCATGGTTTTCATAATGATTCGACGCCGCGCTATGACGAAGCAGCGGCGAACCTTGCCTGGGAACGCACCCTGGGATGGTTCCGCCAATACCTCGCCTAGCCAAGCGCTGACTGTGGGAGCGGGCTTGCTCGCGAAGGCAGTGTGTCAGTCGCTGCACCTGTTGCTGCACGACCGCTTTCGCAGGCAAGCCAGCTCCCACATTTGATCTTCATTGCTTTGGGCATTGCGTTCGCTAGACTGATCGGCGTCAGCTCAGGCAACACTCGCCTGCAACCACCCCTTGAACGCCACCATCGCTGACGTCTCAGCCCGCGACTGCAAGCGCGTCAACCAATAGCTGCCGGTGGTGATGCCCACCTCGAACGGCTGGCGGATCACATCGTTCGCCAATTGCCGCGAGAACATACGGGCTGGCGCCAGTGCCACGCCGGCACCTTGCAACGCGGCCTCCATCATTGCCAGCGAGGAGTCGAACACCACGCTGCGCGGCACCCGGGTATCGCTGGGCAAACCGGCGGCCTGGAACCACAGGTTCCACTCATCGGCACGGTAGGAACGCAGCAAGGTATGCTTCAACACATCAGCCGGGTTGCGCAGTTGTTCGGCAATCTGCGGCACGCACAACACCGTCAACGGTGCCTCAACCAACGGGCACGCATCGGTGCCGTGCCACGCGCCGGCGCCAAAGCGGATGGCATAATCCAGGCCCTCGGCGGCGACATCCACGCGGTTGTTGTGGGTGGACAAGCGCAAGTCGATCAACGGGTAGCGGCTGTGAAAATCCGCCAGGCGTGGCAACAACCAGCCCACCGCAAAGGTACCGACCGCCCCCACCGTCAGGACTTCACGGTAATGCCCGCCTTCAAACTGATCCAAGGTCAGGGCGATACGGTCGAAGGCGTCACGCAGCACGGGCAGCAAGGATTCGCCTTCGCTGGTGAGCATCAAGCCCCGAGGCAGGCGCTTGAACAGCGTGACATTGAGTTGCGCTTCGAGACTTTTGACCTGATGACTGACCGCCGCTTGGGTCACGCATAACTCGATGGCCGCACGGGTAAAGCTCAAGTGGCGCGCCGACGCTTCGAAGGCGCGCAAGGCATTGAGCGGCAGGTGGGAACGCAGCATGGCATGACCCAAATTTTTCTAATGGCTGGTGCGAGATATCATCGTTTGCCCACGCCCGGAAATCCACCTACATTTGCCACGCCTGCGCAGGCCACCATCGCCACTGCCTTATTTACATGGAAGCGAAGCATGAAACACACCCTGAAAAAATATGCGATTTCAGCCTTGTTGCTTGGGGCCGGCAGCTGCATGGCCGCCACCGATATGCGCCAGGTCGTGGACAGCCACGTCACCCCCTTGATGAAACAGCAAGGCATCCCCGGCCTGACGGTCGCGGTGGTCCGGCACGGCAAGGTGCAATACTTTAATTACGGCGTCGCCGCCAAGGATACCCAGGCACCCGTCACCGAAAACACCCTGTTCGAAATCGGCTCGGTGAGCAAAACCTTCACAGCCACACTCGGCGCTTATGCCCAAGCCATCGGCAAGCTAAAGCTCTCGGACATGGCCAGCCAACATCTGCCCGCCCTGGCCGGCAGTGCGTTCGAGCGCATCAGCCTGCTACAACTGGCGACCTATACCCCCGGCGGCCTGCCGCTGCAGTTTCCGGATGAGGCCGATAACGCCAGCACCATGCTCGGCTATTTCCAGCACTGGAAGCCTGCTTACGCCCCAGGTGAGCAGCGCTTGTATTCCAACCCCAGTATCGGCCTGTTCGGCTACCTGGCAGCGCAAAGCCTGGGCCAGCCGTTCAACGTCGCCATGGAGAAAAACCTGCTGCCCAAGCTTGGCCTGACCAACACTTATGTCAGCGTGCGCACCGACAAAGCCAGCCAATATGCCCAAGGCTATGACAACCAGCAAAAACCCGTGCGCGTCAGCCCCGGCGCCCTGGACAGCGAAGCCTACGGCCTCAAGACCAGCAGCCAAGACCTGGCCCGCTACGTGATTGCGAACCTGCACCCGCAAACCCTGGAGCAACCGCTGCAACAAGCCATTGCTACAACTCACACCGGCTACTACACCGTCAACGGCATGACCCAGGGCCTGGGCTGGGAACGCTACCCCTACCCCATCGCCCTGCAAGCGTTACTTGACGGCAACTCCACACCGATGGCGATGCAGCCGCACAAAGTCACCTGGCTCAAACCCGCCCAGGCGCAGCCTGCCAACGTGCTCTACAACAAAACCGGCTCCACCGGCGGTTTTGGCGCCTATGTGGCGTATGTACCCAGCAAGGACATGGGGGTGGTGATCCTCGCCAACAAAAACTACCCGAATGCCGAGCGGGTGAAAGTGGCCTATGCGATCTTGAGTGCGATGGATAACTGAAGCAGCAAACACCCCAAGGGCGGGGGTTTGCCTTAGAGTTCGCGGTGCACGTTTGAAGATCGCCGACCTCTAGGTACAATCACCGCCCTCTCCCACTCCCCCAAGGATCCGCCATGTCCGGGCTTGAACTGTTCGCCGCCGCCCTGGGGGTGATCGCCGTTTGGCTGACGGTCAAACAAAACCCCTGGTGCTGGCCCATCGGCCTGGTGATGGTGCTGCTCTACACCTGGGTTTTCTTTGAGGTCAAGCTCTACTCCGACATGCTCCTGCAAGTGGTCTACGCGGCCTTGCAGGTCTACGGCTGGTGGCAGTGGACCCGCGCCGGCGAGGTCAAGCAGGGCCGCCAGGTCACTAGCCTGGGCGTGCCGGCGATCATGGCCAGCCTGGCTGTTGGCGCCGTCGCCAGCCTGTTGCTGGGTGCCGCCATGGCCCATTGGACCGACGCTGCCCAGCCCTGGCTGGACGCCGCGCTCACCGGGTTCAGCCTGGTGGCGCAGATGTGGATGGCACAAAAACGCGTGCAGTGCTGGGCATTATGGATCGTGGTGGATGTGATCTTCGTCGGCCTGTTCCTTTACAAAGGCCTCTACCTCACCGCCGCGCTCTACGCGCTGTTTACCGTGATTGCCGTGCAAGGTTGGCGCGAGTGGCGCGCCGACCCGGCGTTGCACGCATGAAAGTGGTGGTATTGGCAGGCCCCGAATCCAGTGGCAAGAGCTGGCTGGCGGCGCAGTTGCACGCGCACTTCGGCGGGTTGATGGTGGGGGAATATGTGCGGTACTTCATCGATCAGCATCAGCGCGACACCACCCTGGCGGATATCCCGGCCATCGCCGAAGGCCAGTTGGCCTGGGAGGATGCCGCCCGCGCCAAATGCCCCGCATTGCTGATCCTCGACACCCACCTGCTGACCAACAGGCTCTGGAGCCAGACCCTGTTCGGCGATTACCCCGGCTGGCTTGATGACGAACTCCTGGCGCGGCATTACGACCTGCACCTGCTGCTCTCCCCCGAAGACGTGGAATGGAGTGCCGACGGCCAGCGCTGCCAGCCGGAACTGGCGGATCGCCGGGCGTTTTTTCAGGCCAGTCTGGAGTGGATGCAGGAGCATCAGCAGCAGGTGGTAGTGATTCGCGGGGATTGGGAGCAGCGCCGCCAGGCCGCATTTACCGCCGTCAAGCAGTTGCTCGCCCTCCCCCTGTAGGAGCGAGCTTGCTCGCGAAAAACCGGAGTGCGCCGCTGTGAATCAGGCACCCCGCGTTATCGTTAACGATCTTCGCGAGCAAGCTCGCTCCTACACCAACGGTGTGAAGCCTTAGTAACCCAACGACAAGCCCGTATTGCGCCGCGGATCGTTCGCCCCATAGAAACGGTTGTTACCCACCGGCTTGCCACCCAGGGACGGCGCGCCTACCAGAATCGCGGCCAGGTGGTTAGCATCTTGCGGGCCGGCGAACGTGTGGCCCCAGCTTTCGAGGATCTTCTGGGTGTCAGGGCTGACCGCAAAGGTCTCAAGGTTAGTGGTCTGCGGCATCCATTGCTGGTGGAAGCGCGGCGCGTCCACGGCTTCCTGGATGTTCATCTTGTAGTCGATGACATTCAGGATGGTCAGCAAGGTAGCGGTAATAATGCGACTGCCCCCCGGTGTACCAACCACCATCACCGCCTTGCCGTCCTTGGTGACGATGGTCGGGCTCATCGACGACAGCGGCGCCTTGCCCGGTGCGATAGCGTTGGCTTCGCCCTGCACCAGCCCGTACATATTCGGTACGCCGACCTTGACGGTGAAGTCATCCATTTCATCGTTGAGGATCACCCCGGTCTTGCTCGCCATCACCCCGGCGCCAAACCAGTCGTTGAGGGTGTAGGTCACCGAGACCGCGTTACCCCATTTGTCGACGATGGAATAGTGGGTGGTGTTATTGCCTTCGTGGGGCGACACGCCCGGCTTGATCGCTTGGGAATCACCGGCCTTCTGCGGTTCGATCGCCGCGCGCAGCTTGGCCGCGTAGTTCTTGTCCAGCAGGTGCTCGATGGGGTTCTTCACGAAGTCCGGGTCACCGAGGTAGCTGTTGCGGTCCACGTAGGCGTGGCGCATCGCTTCGATCTGGTAGTGCAGGCCCTGGGCCGAGTGATAGCCCAGGTCGGCCATCGGGTAGCCTTCGAGGATGTTCATGATCTGGCAGATCACCACACCGCCCGAGCTGGGTGGCGGCGCCGAGACCACATGGTAGCCACGGTAGTCGCACTCGATGGGGGCCAATTCGCGGGTTTTGTAGGCGTCGAGGTCAGCCTGGGTGATGATGCCTTTGCCGGCCTGGCTGGAATCCACCACCGCCTTGGCGACCCAGCCTTTATAGAAACCGTCGGTGCCCTTGGCCGAGATTTCCTTGAGGGTCTTGGCCAGGTCCTTCTGTACCAGCTTCTGGCCTACCTGCATCGGCTCGCCGTTATGCAGGAAGATGCCACGCATATCCTGATCTTTTTCGAACTCACCGGTGGCGGTGTGCAACAGGTCGATATCGCCCTGCTCCAACGCAAAGCCGTTTTCCGCCAGCTGGATCGCCGGGGCAATCACCTGGGCGCGCTTGAGGGTGCCGTATTTGCTCAGGGCCAGCTCCATGCCGGACACCGTACCCGGTACGCCAACCGCCAAATGGCCTTTGGCGCTGAGGCCTTCGACCACATTGCCGGCCTTGTCGAGGTACATGTCGGCCGTCGCCGCCAACGGGGCTTTTTCGCGGAAGTCGAGGAAGGTCTTGCGCCCGTCCGCCAGTTGCACGGTCATGAAGCCGCCGCCGCCCAGGTTACCTGCGGCCGGGTACACCACCGCCAGTGCGTAACCTACCGCCACCGCCGCATCGACCGCGTTACCACCAGCCTTGAGCACATCGACACCCACGTGGGTTGCCAGGTGCTGGGCCGTTACCACCATGCCATTTTCACCCGCAACCGGGGCTTGGGAAGCTGCGTGCACACCGCTGACCGTCAATACCAGCGCGGTGGCAATCAAGGTGTGGCTGAAGGGTTGGTATTTCATCCATGGCTACTCTGATTATTGAGATGCACCAAAATAGCCCTTCGCTGATTCAATCCCCAGCGCAGTGGCGTTTTTATTACAGAACTTGTCGGTCACGGAACGCACGCCGCTGTGCTAGGCGGCAATCAGCTCTGGCCTATAAAATTAATGGCGCTAGAATCGGCGCCATTCTTTTACCGCCGCCCTGATACGAGCCTGTCCATGAGCTTTGATTTCGACACCCTCCACCCACGCTTCGACACCGGCAGTACTAAGTGGAGCCGTTACCCGCAAGACGTCCTGCCGATGTGGATCGCCGACATGGACATCGCCGCGCCGCCCGCCATCTTGCAAGCCCTGCACGCACGCCTCGACCAGCAGATTCTCGGCTACAGCGTGGCCGGCCCGGACGTGCGCGACGCTATCGTTGCTGACCTGTGGGCCAAGTACGCCTGGCGCGTACAGCCCGAAGAACTGCTGTTCCTGCCCGGCGTGGAGCCTGGCTTCAATATGGCCCTGCACGCCTTCGTCCAGCCTGGCCAGGCGGTGGTGCTGCAAACCCCCAACTATCGGCCGATTCGCCTGGCGCCCGGCAACTGGAACCTGCCACGCATTGAGGTGCCTTTCGAGCAGGTCAACGGCGAGTTCCTCACGCCCCTGTCGGCGATGCGCCAAGCCCTAAACGGGGCCGGAGCCCTGTTGCTGAGTAACCCGCACAACCCCATCGGCAAAGTGTTTCCCCGTGAAGAGCTAATGGCAGTGGCCAATGCCTGCCTGGAAACCGACGCATTGATCATCAGCGACGAAATCCACGCCGAGCTGTGCTTTGACGGCCGTCGCCACATCCCCACCGCCAGCCTCAGCCCAGAGATTGCCCAGCGCACCATTACACTGATGTCGGCGAGCAAGGCGTATAACGTGGCCGGCCTGAAGACCTGCTTCGCCGTGGTCCAGAACGCCGAGGTGCGCGAGCGTTTCAATCAGGCGCGCTGCGGCATGGTCGACAGCGTCAGCCCCCTGGGCCTGGAAGCCACCCGCGCCGCCTACAGCGAATGCACCGACTGGCTCAGCGCGCTGGTGCAGTACCTGCAAGCCAACCGCGACTACCTGCTTGACGCGGTAAAAACCCGTCTGCCCGGCGTGGTGATGCATGCACCACAGGGCACCTTCCTGGCGTGGCTCGATTGCAGCGCATTGGGCCTGGAAGACCCGCAACGGTTCTTTCTGGAACAGGCCAAGGTGGGCCTGAGCGCGGGCCTCGAATTTGGCGATGACAGCCAGCAATTCGTGCGCCTGAACTTCGGTTGCCCACGGGCGATGCTGGAGGAAGGCGTGCAGCGCATGCAGATCAGCTTACAAAACCGCTGACGCTGGCCGGAACCGCATAGGAGGCTTTCAACACACACCAGGCTTAGCCGCCCGTTGTGCCATTGAAATCCTCCCGGAGCCGACCGCCGATGATCCTGCCGCCACGCCCCTTCTCGCCGACTGCCTGGAATTTCAAGCCCGCCGCCGACGATCCTCCTGCGCAATTGCCTGTTCACTCGGTGCAGCCTCTGCAATCCCCGCGCGAACCAACATTGACGCAATCGATAGCCCGCCAGAAAGTCCGCTACCGGCAACTGCTGCAAGCCACTCATGCTGCGTTGCCCAGGGTACGCGACGAAGCCAAACAATGGGCGCAAGCGATGGTCTTGAAGTTGACCGGCCTCAAGGTCGATGCCGACACCCTCTTCCTGAATCGCTTCCAGCAGGCACAAAGCGCCAATACCGTCACCGACTGGGAACATCTGGGGGAAGAGCCCACCGTTTCCCAAGCACTGCCGGATGCACTGTTGAGCAACTTCAACGAACACGACGCGCTCCCCGGCGTGCTTGACCAGCAAGCCGGCTTGTACACCGTTGGCCGCGGGCAAAGTACCCTAGGCGGCTATGGCGCCCATAACCAGTTTGCACTCGCGCCTTCCCAACTGATGCATGAAAGCTGGAAAAGCGATTTTCAGGCCCACATGACCGAAAAGCTCGAACGCTTCTGGCGCGACCATGGCGATGACTACCGAACCAGCCTGAAAGGCGAGTTCGTCTATCAGGCCCGCGAACAGCTCAAGGCCTACGAGCGTGCCTCACCCGCCGAGCGCCTGAAAATACCGGCCGAGCAACGCTTTACCCGTGATGACTACCGCCTGGTGATGGGCGCGGCCAGCAACCTGCCGCTGGATGAGAACCAGCCCCTCACCGTGGATCAACTGCGTGCGATGGCGCCAGTAGAAGGCCGGACACTCATCCACGTGTTCGATATCAACGGGCTTGCCGCTCACGACATCCTGCGTTTCACCGCCACTGATTACGGCAGCCACGGGCAATTACGTGATCGTCGAGACGGTGTGCAAGTCCTGTATATGCCAGGGCATAAGCCGGCTTTCCTGCGCTTTGATTCACTGGACGCGATGGACCAATGGGTGGCAGAGCAAGGCCGGCATGCCGATACGCGCAAGGCGCTAGAGTCGCACTTCTCCCTCAGGGACCGACAGGACAGCGACCTGGGGTTCTGGAGCGATTTCAAATCCTTCATCACCGGCGACACGCGCTCGAACAAAGGCGCGGACAGCGCCATTCGCTACTTGGCCAGCGGCTACTGGGACACTGTGGAAGGGACCGTTATCGACAGCGCCAATGTGCGCATTCACGGCGACGTGTTCAGCGTGATCAAAGACGCCACCCGCGAACGCATGTCCCGCGATGCAGACGTCATGATCAAGTCCGACAGCGAAGTCACCCGCGATACCTGGCTTAATGATTTGACGGTAGCCGCGGGCCTGGCGGCCAAGTTCGCAGTGATTGGCGAACCGGTCGCGGTCGGTTTCGCAGCCGCCACCGGCCTTGTAGAAGCCGAATTGGGTGTCGAGCAATCGATCACGGGCGACACGCAGGAAGAGCGAAAACATGGCAGCACTGCCGCACTGGATGGCGCGCTCAATGAGCTGTTTGCCATCGTGGGCGGTACCGTGAAGGAGCCTGCCTTTGAGCAACCGGCCACGATCCCCCTGACTCGCGAGCTTTTCAGCGACGGCCGGCAGGCGATGGTCATCGAACACCCGTTGAGTCCCAGTGCCTACACCCTGCCGCGGGCCAATGGCTATGACCTTGTGGACCGTGGTCGGGTATATCGCTACCTCAATACGAGACCTGGCGAGCTGACCGATCTGCAAGCAGCAGAACACGCCAAGCCCTTGGAGGACTTTGAGGCGCTTTGCCCTGTGCCCGCTCCGGGTGGGCGGGTGCGACGCGGCATCCAAGACGAGTGTTTCGTTAAACTCGTCGCCGACCTGCCCAAACCCGAACAACGCCTGCAGGCCCTGGAGCACGTGCGGTTGTTTCCGTCCAAGGCAGGGCTGTTCACGCGCGAGCGCACGGTGGTCTATGAAAAACGCCTGCACAAAATGGTCAAAGGCGATACCGGCGCCCAACTGGTGCCCGTCGCCAACGGCGAACGCATCACTTACAAGGCGCAAGTGCACGGCCAACTCATTGACGACCCCGATTTCGGCTTTTACGCAGGCGATAGCGCCGACACGCTTGCTAAAGATACTCGGGTGGTCAAGCTCGGCAGCATCAGCAATGCCAGCAATGATCAGCGCCAGCTCAGAGGCGTGGTCGTCACCAGCGGCAGCCAGCGTTACCTGGTGGTAGAGGCAGACACCGCCGAGTTCTATTACGCACCACTGGATAACACGCAGACACGGGATATCCGGTTCAAGAAATGCGGGCCTCTAGAACTGAGCCTTGCGCAAGGGTACCGCCAGTTTCTGAGTGCCAACCATGGTGTGCAGGCCCTGAATGCCGACTTTGTCGCGCTGGCTCCGCTCAAAAAAGCCTTCAAGCAACTGCAGCGCGCAGGTTTTAGCAAAGCCGACATCGACGATTTGAAGCACCGCTGCAAGGGCATGAACCCTGAGCAGAAACGCGAAGTGGTGTACCGGCTGCAGCAGGCCAACGCCATCGTGAAACCGGATGTGGCCTTGCGCCCCCATCGTGTTTCACCGTTGCATGGCAACCCGGTGCATCCGGCCGCAGACCTGGCCAGGGCCGATGCGGCCAGGCTCACCCAGGGCTGGTTGCGACGCACAGCCAACCTGAAAGCCACCAATGCAGGCGAAGACAGGCTCATCAACCCACCCAAACGGCCCTATAAAGCTGAACCGCAGGCCGATAAGCCAACGCCAACCCTGCCCAGGTTGCCGCTCAAGCCCGCCAATACCATGCAGGTGGCCATGGGTGAAGCCACGACACTCACGAGCGGCAACGAAGCACTCAGCACCCGCAGCCTGACCCACTGCTCGGCCATTGCGGTGCTCACCGACTGGGACGGTGCGCGTTACCAGACCCGCACGCTGATGCACCTGACCGGCAGTAACCTGCAGCTGGGCCTGCGGGGCGGCAATACCCAAGCGCTGCTGGACCGATTGAACGCATCACTGAACAAAGGTGGGCAGGTCATCCTGGTAGGCGGGGTCAATTCAGGTTCAGTGCAAGGCATGGCCACCACCATCGGGCAATCGTTCCAGGGCGAACAACCGCTCAGGACACTGCTTCAAGCGCGGCCCGGCGTCAGCGTGACGCTGGCCAGCTCGCTGGGCATCACGGTTCATGCCGATGGTACGTTCGAGCTGATAGAAGGAACCGGCAAAGGTGTAGTGCCCGAGGATCAGGTCAGGGAGATCTTCAATCGAATTGACTGAGGTAGCTGCCCACCCCCTTTCCCTGACCCTATTGGGCGTTTACAACTTGGCGATGGACACTTCAGTCGATTTCACGAAGGCAATCACTTCACTGCCCACCTTCAATTCCAGGTCACGTACCGAGCGCGTGGTAATCACCGACGTCACAATGCCCGAGGCGGTCTGCACGTCAATTTCCGACACCACTTCCCCCAGCAGAATCTCCTTGATCACACCTTTGAACTGGTTGCGCACGTTGATCGCTTTGATGGTCATGTCGGCTTTCCTTTTGGCTGTTGGGTCAATCCGCACGAATGCGCAGGCCCTCAAAATGCGCTGCCGGATAAAATATTAAAAGGAATAAATACCTATTTATTTATTCCATAACGATATATTAACAATTATGGGTCATGCCCAGGCCACCGCTGAATCTATATATGGCAGCGACCTATGACCGCACATCTTGTGCGTTGACCAACTTTGTTACACCCCATATAGTGTGCCCACAAACAGATCAGACCACTACATAGTGTGCAGCGCCGGTATTTACCGACCACACTACGCGCAGTATTTCAATGCCTTGTAGCCTGCAAAAACATTTATTTTTCGAGTACCAGGAAGGAGTATTTCCATGCTGAGTTGGGATGAAGTCGACAACGAAGACACCGGTGCAGCGGTGATCAAAGGCGCCAACGCCGGCCACGCCAG